>CAZFON010000008.1:0-14173 GCA_964520185.1 uncultured Planctomycetales bacterium
GCCAAGGGCAGGGTCTTTACTTTTCCCATCCCTACCTATAACATGACCAAGGATTTCAATTGGGATAACCCCAACTTGGAATTACTCTGGGAGATGACAGCCAAATACGGGATCCCGTATTTTTCCAATTTCATTAATTCTGACATGAATCCCGAGGATGCCCGCAGCATGTGTTGCCGCTTGCGCCTGGACAACCGGGAACTCCGAAGCCGCGGCGGCGGTCTTTTCGGCGCATCTCCTTTAACAGGTTCGATCGGGGTCGTCACCATCAATTTGCCGCGCATTGGCTACACGGCCCAAAGTGAAGAGGAATTCTTTGTCAAATTATTGGAAAAAATGATTTTAGCCAAGGAAAGCCTGGAGATCAAGCGCAAGGTGCTGGAAAAGCTTACCGAGGAAAATTTGTATCCGTACATTAAATTCTACCTGCGCAATATCAAGTTGCGTTTTGACCAGTATTGGAAGAACCATTTTTCCACTATCGGGCTGTTGGGCATGAATGAAGCCTGCTTGAATCTTCTGGGAGAAGATATTACTTCTAAGAGAGGCCGGGATTTTGCGATGCAGGTTTTGCAATTCATGCGCGAGCATCTGGTGAAATTCCAGCAGGAAACAGGCAATATCTTTAATCTGGAGGCCACACCAGCAGAGGGGACCTCTTATAGCCTGGCTAAACTGGATAAAGCCTTGTATCCTGATATCATTTGCGCCAATCAGGAACAATATGCCCAGGGCCATGAGCCGTTTTATTCCAATTCATCCCATTTACCGGTGCAGCATACCGAGGATATCTTTGAGGCCTTGGACCATCAGGATGAATTGCAGTGCCTGTATACCGGAGGCACGGTATTGCACGGCTTTATCGGCGAGCGCATCAATGATGCACAAAGCTTGAAGCAATTGGTGCGGACCATCTGCACCAAATACCGCTTACCCTATTTTACCATCACCCCGACCTTCAGCGTTTGCCCCAAGTGCGGGTATTTGGCCGGCGAGCAGCCGACCTGCAGCCATTGCGCCAGCGAATGCGAAGTGTATTCCAGGGTGGTCGGGTATTTAAGACCGGTCAAGCAATGGAACAAGGGTAAAAAGGAAGAGTTCAGGGAACGTAAGACCTATCATGTGGAGCATAAATGCGAATCGGCGGTCTGCAAAAGCTGACGTTGGTTGATTTCCCAGGGCGGATCGCCTCCACGGTCTTTGTCCAAGGCTGTAATTTTCGTTGTGGCTATTGCCATAACCCTGAACTGGTCTTGCCGCAGGCCATTCAAGAACCCCTGTTGCCCGAAATGGTATTTAATTTCCTGGAAGGGCGACGGGGGGTCATTGAAGGGGTGGTCATCACCGGCGGCGAGCCGACCTTGCAGAAAGAACTGCCTGATTTTATTGCTTGCATTAAGCAGATGGGGTTTGCCGTCAAGCTGGACACCAACGGCAGCCGGCCGGATGTTTTAGCTTCCCTTCTTGAGTCAAGGCTCCTTGACTACATTGCCATGGATGTCAAGACGTGCCTGGACAAGTACTCCAGGGCCATCGGCGTTTCCTGCGATACCGCGAAAATAAAAGAAA
Organism: uncultured Planctomycetales bacterium; assembly: GCA_964520185.1. GTDB lineage: Bacteria > Omnitrophota > Gorgyraeia > Zapsychrales > Fredricksoniimonadaceae > JABDGZ01. The sequence continues at coordinate 1,570 of CAZFON010000008.1, forward strand.
GCATCCGTCTCGTCATTAACAGCAATGTGCCTTATCAGCTGCGCACCACCCTGATCAAGGAATTCTGCGCTGAGCAGGATTTAAACGAGATCAAGCATCTAATAGGCCAGGCCAACCATTATGTGCTGCAGCCTTTTGTCCATTCTCCCAAGATGATCGATCCCCGCATCGATGCCCAGGACCAATACACGCCTTCCCAGGTCGAATCCTTCAAGGCCAAATACGACCGTGTCAAGACAGGATAAAACACTTTGCTTGCTGCCATGAAAGTGCATGCAAGGAATCTTCGTTTTTCTAAATAAAAATATTAAGGAAACGAAGATTTCTTATTGCCGCCTTGCTTTGGGATGCTATAATTGCGCCATATGAAAAATGACTGGGGAAGGGATTTCAACAACACCCTTAGGCAGACCCTTAAGGAGCTGGCCGATATCAAGGCCGCTTTGGATGAATCCACCATTGTGGCCATCACTGACCAAAAGGGCAATATCATTTTTGCCAATGACAAGTTCTGCGAGATCTCCAAATATTCCAGGGAAGAATTATTAGGGCAAAACCACCGGCTCATTAATTCAGGTTATCATCCAAAGGACTATTTCAGGGAATTATGGCGTACCATTGCTCAAGGCAAGGTATGGAGGGGGGAGATCCGTAATCGTGCCAAGGACGGTACTATCTATTGGGTGGCCACCACCATCGTGCCTTTTCTAGACGACAAAGGCAAGCCCTATCAATATGTTTCCATCCGCCATGAGATCACCCAGCGCAAGATGATGGAAGAGCAGGTCAAAGCTCTGCCCAAACGCATTATTCAGGCCCAGGAGCAGGAATGCGACCGCATTGCCCGTGATTTGCATGATGATCTGGGCCAGGCACTGGCCACCCTCAAGATGATCATCCAATCCGCATGGCTGCAGGAAGGCTCGGTCAGCAACCCTCCACCGCAACATAAAAAGATCATTGATTATCTGGACAGCATCATCGACAAATCGCGCAATTTAGCCATGCGCCTGCGCCCCGCGACCTTGGAGGCTCTTGGTCTGACAACGGCCCTTACCCTGATGATCGATGAGATCAACCGTGTGGGGAAGGTCAAGATCACTTTTACACACAACAATCTGGAAGGCCTGCGTTTTGAATCTGATACGATCAATGTGTTTCGCATCGTGCAGGAGGCTTTGACCAATATCTTGAAATATGCCAAGGCCACCAAGGTCAAGGTTTCGCTACGAATGGTCAAGGGCCGGTTAATGATCAACATCGCGGACAATGGCTGCGGTTTTGTTTTAAGGGACAAATCCAAAGGGCTGGGGCTGATCACCATGCAGGAAAGAACAAGTCTTTTAGGGGGCAATATCAATATCCAATCCGAACTCAAAAAAGGCACAACTATCCTAGTTGATATCCCTTGCCTGGGCAGGGATTTTTCGGCACAGAAAGGCTAAAGTCATGGTAAATACACGCATCATTCTCGCTGATGATCATGAAATGTTCCGCGCCGGTTTAAAAGGCCTGCTGGACAAGGAATCTGATTTTAAGGTGGTCGCCCAGGTGGGGGACGGCGAGCAGCTTTTGGAAAAGTTAGCCACGGTGCGAACGGATTGTGTGGTCATGGACCTGTCCATGCCGAACATGGATGGCCTTGCCACCCTGAAAGAGATCAAAAAGATGTACCCCAAGCTCAAATGCCTGGTGTTGACCATGCAAAAAGACCAGGAGCATTTCAAAAGCGCCATGGCCCATGGCGCATCGGGCTATATCCTTAAGGACAACGCTTTTGAGTTGCTGTCCATGGCCATCAAGTTGGTCATGAAAGGCAAGTCTTATATCTCACCGGCCATCTCCGAGCTCATTGCCGAACAGTATGTCCGTTCCGTCAAGGACGGAGACATGCCTTCCCTGGAGATCCTTACCGCGCGCGAAAGAGAGATCCTCAAATTAGTGGCCCAGGGGTATGCCAATAAAAACATCGCTTCTCGTCTTAAGATCAGCATCCGCACCGCCGAGACCCATCGCAGCCGCCTCATCCATAAGCTGGGCTTTAAAACCACCGCTTCCCTCGTTAAATACGCTATTACTAAAGGATTAATATAATCCTTACGTGATACTACGTATGCTCTTAAGTAGTACAACGCATTTCTTTATTCCCTCCCGGATTTATACTTAGAACAGGTTGAAGTATTCAAGTATCTGAGGACATGCATATGCCTACTATTTTAATTATAGAAGACCATAAAGATTTTCGCCAAGCCGTGCGGCAATTTTTGGAAGTCAGCAATGTGAAAGCTGATCTCTTGGAGGCATCTTCAGGGGAAGAAGGCGTTTTGTTGGCCAAAAGGAGTAAACCGGAGATCATTTTGATGGATTTCTGGCTGAGAGGCATCAACGGGGTGGAAGCAGCCGCTCAGATCAAGGCGGTTTTGCCTCAAAGTCATATCATTTTACTAACGATGTTCGACCTTAAGGACGTGCAGCCTCTGGTCAATAAGGAGATCATCAAGGAGTTTATCAACAAAAGCGACCTGTTTGAGAAGCTGGTGCCCAGTATCAATAAAATTTTAGTAGTAGCGTAAGAATGTCATAGCGGACTCCTATGAAAATATTAGCCATTGGTATTAACCATAAAACTTCTTCCATCGAGATAAGGGAGAAGTTTTTTTTGGGCCCTCTGGAGAGGGAGCTTTTGTTAGGCCGCCTCAAGAACGATCCGTCGGTTTATTCTGCGATCATCCTTTCTACTTGTAACCGTTGCGAGATCTATGCAGCTGTTGATGACGATTATCAGGCCTGGGGGATCTTAGAGAAATTATTTTCCATTAAACATCAGCCGCTCTCAAGTGAGCCGCAAAAAGCCTTCTATGTGCTGGAAGGACAGGAAGCGGTGGCGCATTTCTTGCGCGTAGCCTGCGGCTTGGATTCCTTGATCCTGGGAGAAAAGCAGATCTTAGGTCAGATCAAGGAGGCTGTCGAGCTGTCCCGCCGTCAGCTGATGATGGACAAAACTTTTAATATACTTGCTAATCTTGTTTTGGAAACGGGCAAGAAGGCCCGCCGGGAAACCCATATCGACTTTGGCGGCTCTTCGGTAAGCTGGGCGTCGGTGATGATGGCTCAGAAAGTTTTAGGTACCCTGGAAGATAAGACCGTTTTGATCCTCGGTTCAGGCAAGATGGGCCGCCTGGCTGTTGAACAGTTGAAAAATAAAGGTGTCAGCAAAATTTACATCATGAACCGTACCCTGGAAAAGGCCCAGGAATTGGCCGTGCAAAACGGTGCTCTGGCTGTGCCGTTCTGGGAAATGCCTGAGATCTTGGCCAAGGTGGATGTCTGCATTTGTTCATCCTCCTGCCCGCACTATCTGATAGACCGGGACCTGGTTGAAAAAACCATGCAGGCTGGCAGGGATAGAAAATTGGTTTTGATCGATATTTCCATGCCCCGTAATATCGATCCGCAAGTAGCGCTGATCAAGGACGTTTGTTTGGTCGAAGTCGATGATCTGGACCGTGTTGTTCAAGACAATGTTCAGAGGCGTCTGAGCGCTGCAGAGAAAGTAGAAAAGATTGTTTTAAATAAGGTCCTAGAGTATCATATCGTCATGAATAAAGTTCATTTATTTGAAGAAAACAACATTTTAACCAGGAGCTCAAAATGAAAACGATCAAGTTCTTTCTATTAGCAGGCTTTATCCTCTGGACTGTCCCGGCCCATGCCGATATGGCGCAGATCAAGGCTTATAAGGAAACCTATCCTGATGCAAAACCCAAATGCATCGATTGCCATGTAGACAAGATGCCTAAGAAAGAAGACGGCGCGCATGATCCCAATGATTATGGTAAGGCTGTCATCAAAGCTGCCCAGGATGCCAAATTGGATAAACCAACAGCCGATACTTATAAACAAGCAGGGAAGATAGAGGATTTTAAGAAATAATTTTAAAAGGAGAATCATCGATGAAACCCATCATGTGCTTTGTTTTAGCTGGATTTATCCTTTGGGCCGTTCCTGTCCATGCGAGCTTGCCTCAGATCAAGGAGTACAAAGCAGCTTTTGCGGATACTCAGCCTAAGTGTATCGACTGCCATGTGGACAAGATGCCCAAGAAAGAAGACGGAGCGCATGAGCTAAATGATTACGGCAAGGCCGTTGTCAAAGCAGCAGGCAGTGAGAAGCCAACTGCAGATTCATATAAGAAGGTTGGGAAGATAGAAGATTTTAAAAAATAGGCAATAGGGGAATATATGCACACAGAAAGGCATCTTATGAACAATCGAACAAAGGCATTAACTGTAGTCTTGGTTTTGGCTTTTGGTACCTTCTCCCATGCAGACCAAAACAAGGTCAATGCACAGTTGTATCTAAAGAAAGCCAAGTACGTGGGCATGGACACTTGCGCACAGTGTCATGACAAGGAATATAAGCAATACAAGCTTTCGACGCACGCGCGTATCAATATCAAGGATGACACAACCGGCGCCGAAGGTTGCGAGATATGTCATGGTCCCGGGTCGATCCATGTGGATAATGGCGGCGGTGTTGGCGTTGGGATTATCAATCCAAAGAAAGACCCGGAAATATGTTTTACCTGCCATACAGATAAAAAGATGCAATTCCGTCTTCCTTATCACCATCCCGTCTTGGAAGGGAAAATGAGCTGTTCGGATTGCCATGATGCCCATGGCATTGATGTGATGCCGTGGACAGCGACTTCCGAGGAGGGCGCTAATGAGGTTTGTTTTAAATGTCACACAGACAAACGCGGCCCATATGTATGGAAGCATGATGCTTTAAAAGATGGCTGTACTGCTTGTCACCAGGTCCATGGTTCAGTCAACGATAAAATGTTGGTTGTGAGGGACAACAATCTATGTTTGAAATGTCATGCCATATCAGGAAGCCCTGCGTTTTATAGCCACGCTAATGGCCGTATGATAGAGGGGGCTTGTTGGAGCGCGGGTTGTCATATAGCAATTCATGGGTCTAATTTTAACGATCATTTCCGCTATTAATTTTGAGGAGAGGGAAAAAATATGAAAATTCTTCGATTGTTGCTATCGGTGGCAATGGCAACCTACATGACAGGAGCAGGACGTTTCGCATTTGCCCAGGATGCGGGAACATCCCCCTATAGCATTACGTTAGCGCCTCTTCAGTACGCCAATGTCAAAGGCAATGTAGGAAAATTCGAAGCCCTCAACTGGATGTCCAACGGCGAGACCGCTGGTGTGAGTGATATGAGCTTTATAAAAGAGATCAATAAGAGCAAGGATATCTCTGTTTGGGCAGAGGGGAGCGTATACCCGGGGATCGATACCGGAGATGGCCATTTAACCTTAAAAGACGGAGATTTGGCTTTCCTGAAGATTGATTACAACGCTTTTAGAAAATGGTATGACGGCACTGGCGGGGTTGATTATAACTCAGTTGGTACTTTTGGACATATTCCTGCTTCAGCCCAGGCAGCCCAACCCAATAGCCCTGATTTACAAGTGGATATCAGTTATTTTAAGTTAGAAACCGGTTTGGGACCGATCACTGATCCTTACCTGGATGTAACTTATGAGCATGATTCAAAGGATGGGGCCAAGTCCTTGGAGCAATGGGCCAGTGCCTATGCCGGGGCAGGGACCTCTGCCGGTGCCAGTGGGAATGAAGCAATGAGAAAGATCGCCCCAAGTTGGGAATCACTCAACAATTATACGGATACTTTAACTGTAAGAGAAAAGAAAGAAATTGCCGGTATTACTATTAAGGGAGAACAGAAAGTAGAAGTTGATTACAATCACAATATACAGTACATGCAGCAACTTAATGATCATATTTCAGGCGCGCTGAATGAACTTGACACCTATAACGATTCCCCCGATGCCAAGTTGTTCGGGGCAGGGGTGAGGTTTGAGAAATGGATGTTAAATGATAATACTTTTGCCGCCCTCGGGTATCATTATAATCACACGCATGCTACTGATTTAAATCAACGCCAGGTCATTGAGTCTGTCAGCGGTGTCATTCAACCTGTTATCAGTTCATCGGCTACCTTGTGGAATACTTCACATACTTCAGAAAATGATCATGTCTGGGTAGGGAACATTAATTCCAATTTGACTCCTAATTTGGTTTTTGTGGCGGATACCAGGTATGAACATATGGGATCTGAGGGAAGTTCAACTTATTATACTAATAATGCCGCTCCTGTAGGTGTTACCGCTTCAGATACAGATATCGCTAATATGGAAAATCGGGAAGATCATGAAGGGGAGCATGTTGCTTTGCGCTATTACGGTCTTCCTCATACCACTTTATATGTTGAGAGCGAATTTGAACAAGAAAGAAACCAGGTTAATTATCTTTATACTGACCTAACTTCGCCTGCCACTACTAATTTTACATTAGACAGGATCGACAGGACCCAGAATGGTTCGTGGACAGTTGGAGGCAGGATGGTGCCCAACAGGTTCTTTATTTTTTCAACCCAGGTCAAAGCGCATTGGAGTGAAAATAAATATGATACTGTTTCCCATAGCGGATCGACGGGTGATATCCTCCTGGATGCTTTAAATGAGAACGGGGTGGATGAAACATCCACCTTGACATGGAAACCGTATCGCTGGCTGCAAAATTCCATCAAGTATCAATTTTCAGATACTGTCTATAGGCCTCAACCATCCTTACTGGGGCCATCAGTGAGCAGTTATGGAATATCTGAGAACCATATGCTTAGTTCGCAATTCACCTACGATATCACCGTGCAGCCTATCGATCCTCTTTTAATGATGCTGTCTTATTCACATGTGGAGAGTTATACCAGGACGCTCCAGGCATCGCAGTCGCAGTCGAATGGTTCATATGTTCCTACATTTAACTCCGGAGACAACAGCTGGCTTTTCTCGGTCAGCTATTTTCCTACGGAGAATTTGTCGTGGACCAATACCGCAAGTTATACAATATCCAATAATTATGTTGATTTTACTTCCGGACTGCCTTTAGGTTCTGATTTTAAGATGATTAATTTCAGCACAGGGCTTGATTATACCTATCATAAATGGTTAAAGGTCGGCCCTAAATATGAATATGCTGCTTATCGGGATAATCCCTCGTCAGGTTCCGGTAATTATTCAGCCAATATTTTTATGTTGACTACGAAGTTCTCTTGGTAAATAGAGAAAATATAGAACATCCTATATCTAAGTGTTAATTTGATGTAAATTGATGATAGGAACAGATATAAAACAAGCCCTGTTAAAAGGGCTTGTTTTTTGAACGCTCTAAAATGGATAAACGCACAAACGGCAAGCACCGGTTTCCCGATGATTTTTATAACGGCATCACCTATGTGGGGGTGTTGCTGGCGTCGTTCATTCTTTTCTGCGAGTTCATTCTCTTTGGGCTTGATTTCCTTTCCCATTCACCGAGCGTTTATCTCGGTCTGATCACCTACATTATTTTACCGCCGTTCCTTATCCTTGGTCTGCTGTTGATCCCTATTGGCGCCCGCTGGAAACGCCATCGTGTGCTTAAAGGTCTTGCTGAAGCCCGTCCGAAACCTCTTGTCATAGACCTTTCGTTATCCAGCCATCAAAATGCCATTCTGATCTTTATGGTGGGAACAGCCATTATTTTGATCATGACCGCCATCGGCTGCTATAAAGCATATAATTTTACGGAATCCCAGCGTTTTTGCGGTGTCACCTGCCATCAGATCATGAAACCGGAATATACCGTCTACCAGCAATCGCCGCATTCCAGGGTCAAATGCGTGGAATGCCATATTGGCTCAGGCGTGGGATGGTATGTGCATTACAAAATGGCGGGTGTCAGGATGCTTATTAAGACGGTCAACGGCACTTTTTCCACACCAACGCCGGCACCGGTCGATACTTTACGTCCGGCCAAGGAAACCTGTGAAGAATGCCACTGGCCGGGAAAATCTTTCAGCGCTATCCAATTCCAGAAAGTCTATTATGCCGATGACCCGACCACAACCCCTCCCTGGAAGATCAATATGTTGCTGCGCGTTGGCGGCGGTCAACAGGTGGGTGCGGGCATTCACGCGCATATGTATTACAACAGTGAAATTTATTATGTCCCGGATGATGCCAAACGCCAGAAGATCAGCTGGGTCAAGACAGTCAGCAAAGCAGGGAAGGTCACTATTTATACGACGGATGATTCTCCTTATAAAAAGGCCGAGCCTCCGGCAGCTAAGGTCAGAAAGATGGATTGCATCGATTGTCACAATCGCCCCACCCATCGCTTTGAAGCGCCTGATGTTTTGATGAACCGCGCGCTTGCGTTCGGTACCATCAGTCCATCCATTCCTATGATCAAATCTAAAGGGGTTGATGCGCTTGGCCATGTGTATAATTCTACGGATGAGGCGCGGGAGAAGATACGTTCCGGTTTAACGGAATATTATAAAACCAAGCAGGCGGCATTTAACGCTGCGCATCAGGATGTCGTTGATAAAGCCATTGATGAAATAATCTTGTTGTATCAGCAGAATTTCTTCCCTGAAATGAAGTCCCGTTGGGATGCGTATCCGGATAATATCGGGCATATGATCTCTTTAGGGTGCTTCCGTTGCCATGATAATGAGCATAAGGCGGCAACAGGAGAGGTGATCTCGCGCAAATGCACCCTTTGCCATGTCATCACCGAGCAGGGGACAGGGACTAGCATGCAAAAGAATATTGATGGTCTTCAATTCCAGCATCCTTGGGACAATGACGAATCCTGGAAAACCACCAATTGCACCGATTGTCACACCGGCGGTTAAAAAAAGGTGACAGGTACATTTTTCTATTAATTTTTATTAGAAAAATGTACCTGTCACCTTTTTTTGTCACCTTTTTTTATAAGTAATACTCCGCATGATTTACGTAGTACTACGGATAACTTCTCTTGCATTTATATCCTATGATATATTATGCTTCGTTTTTTAATTACCATATTGTGTCTGCTTTTTGTGCCCAGCACAGGGTTTTCCCAAGTTACCCAAAACGCACCTAGCAAGCTCACCAATGATACCTGTTTGACCTGCCACACCATAGACCAGAAGAAATTCAATAATTCGATCCATGCTTCATTAAATTGCACGGATTGCCACGCAGACATCAAAGAAGCGCCCCATCAGGATAAGGTTGCCCTTGTTGATTGTTCTGTCTGCCATGATAAAGAAACCAAGCTTTGGAAAGATAGCGACCATACCAAGGCCATGGCTCGGCAGGCTTCTATAAAATCATCCTGCGCATCCTGTCACGGAGACCCTCATGCCATCGTAGAATCTGATAATCCCGCTTCGCCGGTAAATCGGAAAAATATCCCTGTAACGTGTTCCTCCTGCCATCAAAAACTTAATCTTGGATTTTTAATGACGGCTGACAAAACCTATTTGGATAGCGTTCACGGTCTTAGTTTCCAAAAGGGGGCTGATACCAAAGCCGCCGTGTGCAGTGATTGCCACGGGGACCATGATATTAACAAAGCCACCAACAGATCATCAAAAATGTTTTGGGCCAATATCCCTGCCACATGCGGGCAGTGCCATCAGAAAGAATTCGCAGCCTATTCCCGGGGCATTCACGGTCAGGCCCTGGCTGCAGGCAGCAGGGACACACCGGTTTGCACGGATTGCCATGGCGAACATAACAATGAAGCGGTCAAGCAGGCTTCATCAAGGGTATCATCGGCCAATATCCCCGCGACCTGCGGACAATGCCATTCTGCTGAGCGTATCAATGTTAAATATAGTCTGGCCTCGAATGTCTTGGGAAGCTACATGCAAAGCTATCATGGCCTGGCCATGCAGCGCGGGTCGGTGACCGCGGCCAACTGTTCTTCCTGCCACGGCGCCCATGAGATCCTTCCCTCGTCGGATCCGCGCTCGAGCATTAATCCTAAGAATTTGGAAAAGACCTGCGGTCAGTGCCATCCGGGCATAGGCGCTCAGGTAGCCCAGGGCAAGGTGCATGGTAGTTTTAAAGTAGGCGTCAATCCTGCCAATGACCTGGTACGTAATATTTATCTTTTTCTCATCTTTTTTGTTTCAGGTATTCTTTTGCTGCATAACCTGTTTGATTTTTCAAAAAAAGCCATGACGTATTACCGCCATTCTCAGGCAACAGGCAAGAATTGCATGGGCCTCAATGAACGCTGGCAGCATTTTATACTGGCGGTGAGCTTTATTCTCTTGTCATACACAGGATTTGCCATTATGTATCCTGAAAGGTGGTGGTCAACGATATTTTTCGGTCACAACGGCTGGCTGCGCTGGGGACATCGGGGTACCGGGCTTGTCTTTTGCGCCTTGGTGGTGTATCACCTTTATTATTTGCTTTTTACCAGGAAAGGCCGTTGGCAATTAGCAGCTTTAAGTATCAGGAAAGGAGATTTCGTTCAATTTTTTCAGACCTTTCAATATTATTTTGGTGCTCGGGAAGACAGACCGCAAACCGCAGGTGTTTATGGTTATGTCCAGAAACTGGAATATTGGGCCTTGTTATGGGGTTCGGTAGTGATGGTTTTGACCGGAGCTCTTATGTTCAGCGAGGTCTGGTTCTTAAGCACATTCCCCAAATGGCTTTATGATGTGGTCAGGACAGTGCACACCTATGAGGCGATTTTAGCCTGCGTGACTATTATTATCTGGCATGGATATTTTGTTATCTTTGATCCTGATGTTTACCCCGGCAATTTCTCTTGGCTTCACGGCCGTCATTCCCATAAAAAGTAGTATCTTTCCCTACTTTTTTACGTAGTTCTACGGATAACCACCCGTTGATATATATCCTATGATTGAATAGACTATGTATCGTCGGATAACTATATTTTCTGCCTTTATCTGGTGCCTTTTGCTGGCAGGTGGCACTGTTTATGCGCAATCGCCTGCTGCAGTCGCTCCTGCAGCTAAAGCCCCCACGAATGATGATTGCTTTGCCTGCCACAGCGATGCAAGTCAGGCGCCGTTGGTGACCCAAGATAAATTCAAAGCTTCAGTCCACGGCAAGCAATTATGCACTGATTGTCATGCTGATTTGGTAGGTAGTGATTTCCCTCACAAGACGCCCTTGGCCCACGTTGACTGCGGCCGTTGCCATGTGCAGGAAAAAGTTTTGTATTCCGGCAGTGTTCACGGGCAGGCCTTGGCCCGAGGCGATAAGTTGGCCCCACGTTGCGTCAACTGCCATGGCAATCACGATATCCTTCCGGTCAAAGACAGGAATTCAAATGTATCGCCGTTTCGTGTTCCTTTTGTCTGCGGTTCATGTCATAGCGAGGGCAAACCAGTTGCCCTTCAACGGCAGATCCCTGAAAATCATATTTTAGAGAATTATTCCGAAAGTATGCATGGGGATGCGTTGCTTAAAAAAGGGCTCAATGTGGCTGCCACCTGTTCATCCTGCCATAGCGCGCACCAGATACTCCCGCATTCTGACCCACATTCTTCCATTGCCAGGCAAAATATAGTTAAAACCTGTTTGCAGTGCCACAGCCAGATCGAGCGTGTGCATCGTAAGATCATCAAGGGTGAGTTATGGGAAAAGGATCCCAACAGCATCCCTGTTTGCGTTGATTGCCACCAGCCTCATAAGATACGCAAGGTTTTTTATGAGATGGGAGTGGCGGATAAAGATTGCCTCACGTGTCACGGCAAAAAGGATATCATTTCCTCCAAAGACCATCATTCGCTCTTTGTCAATGAAAGTGAACTTAATGCTTCCATCCATGCCAAGGTGTCTTGTTCACAATGTCATACCCAGGTTTCTGTTTCCAAGGTGCGAGCTTGCGAGACGATCACCAAAAAAGTCGATTGTGCCATCTGCCATAGCCAGCAGGTGGAGCTTTACCAGCAGGGGATCCATGGAAAATTGTTCAAGGAGGGCAGTCCTAACGCTCCTTCATGCCAGGATTGCCATGGTACTCACGGGATTTTGTCCCATACGGACCTTAAGTCTCCCAGCTATCCGACCAATGTGCCGGTGCTTTGCAGCCGTTGTCATCGGGAAGGCCAGAAAGCGGCTGTTCTCTACAAGGGAACGGAGCATAACATCACCACCAATTATACGGAAAGCATCCACGGTAAAAATCTTTTCCAGGGTCTGGTCGTGACAGCGACCTGTACCAGTTGCCACACGGCCCATAAACAGCTTCCTGCCTCAGACCCTGGATCATCGGTCAACCGTAACAATATTGCTATCACCTGCGCGCAATGCCATAAAGGTGTTTACGAAAAATATATCACCAGTGTCCATGCCATCGGCAAATCCAAGAATTCAGACCAATTACCGGCATGCAATGATTGTCATACCGCGCATACCATTAAAAGGACCGACGAGAATGTCTTCAGGTTCGAGATCATGAATACATGCGGCAAGTGCCATAAGACGATCGCGGAAACATATTTCCAGACCGTCCATGGAAAAACATCCAAGCTTGGTTTTGCTAAATCAGCTAAATGCCAGGATTGCCACGGATCTCATGAAATTTTACCTGTCACAGACCCGCGTTCCACGTTGAGCCGCCAGAACATCCTTCATACCTGCCAGCAGTGCCATGAAGGGGTAACGAAACGTTTTGCGGGTTACTTGACCCACGCCACGCACCA
>CAZFON010000009.1:0-14063 GCA_964520185.1 uncultured Planctomycetales bacterium
CTAATTATAAGCAGGTCATCCCCAAGGAAGGAACTTTCAGGGTCAAGGTCAAGACACTGGATCTTTTAGCTGCTATCCGCCGGGCGAACCTGCTTGCCACCCCTGATTTTCAGGCCATCAAATTTGAGCTTTTCAAGGACAAGCTGGTCATTTCAAAAACTACGCCGGATGTCGGGGAATCCCGCGAAGAAGTGACCGTGGAATATGGGCAGCAGGAATTGATCGTGGGCTTCAACCCGCAGTTTTTCATCGATGTGTTGAAAAATATCAATGAGGAATATGTGCCCATGGAATTTTTGGGGCCTGACAAGCCGTGTGTGTTAAGGCTCAAGGAATATTTATATTTAGCCCTTCCGATGAGACTTTGATAGTTCGATAGATACCCCCATGGAAAATATTAAAAACATCGTTTCAGGGATCATGGAACATTTGTCGTCGGGCAAAGGGGGGGCGGCAGCGGATATACAATCAGCGTGGGTGAAAGTATCCAAGGATCAGGGCAGTCGCGTGGCGGATTTCAAGGAAGGGCGTGTTACGATCGTCGCGGATTCTTCCATGCGCCTGGTCAGACTTAATTTAAACAGGGAAAATCTTTTAAAAGAACTGCAAAAAGAATTTCCAGCGATCACCAAGATCCATTTTAAAGTAGGGACTATTTAATTTTTAAGGAGAATATGAAGACTAAAGACACCTATGATGCCAGTAATATCACGGTCTTGGAAGGCTTGCAAGCCGTGCGCATGCGGCCGGCCATGTATATCGGCGACACCTCCAACCGCGGGCTCCATCATTTGGTTTATGAGGCCGTGGACAATTCCATCGACGAGGCCCTGGCAGGATACTGCACGGCCATTGAGGCCATCATCAATCACGATGAATCCATTTCCGTTATCGACAACGGCCGCGGCATTCCCGTGGACATGCACAAGACCGAAAAGAAACCCGCGGTGGAAGTGGTCTTGACCACCTTGCACGCCGGCGGCAAATTCGACAAGAATTCCTACAAGGTTTCAGGTGGATTGCATGGTGTCGGCATCAGCTGCGTTAATGCGCTTTCAGAGTGGTTTGAGGTAGAGGTCAAGCGCGACGGTAATATTTACCATCAGCGCTATGAGCGGGGCAATACTGCCTCCAAGCTGACCGTGATCGGCAAGACCAAATCCACCGGCACCAAGGTCACTTTCAAGCCGGACAATACGATCTTCAAAGAGACCCAGAAATTTACCTATGATATTTTGGCCAAACGACTGAGGGAGCTTGCTTTTTTAAACAAAGGCGTTTCCATTAAGCTTGTCGACATCAGGGGCGATAAGCCCAAGGAATCCGTCTTTTTGTTCAAGGGAGGGCTGATCTCCTTTGTCGAACATCTTTCGGAGAACAAGACCCCGCTGCACACCAAGGTCTTTTATTTTGAAAAAGAAAAAGACAGTATTAACGTGGAAGTCGCCCTTCAGTATAACGACAGCTACAATGAGACGGTCTTTTCTTACGCCAACAGCATCAATACCGTCGAGGGAGGCACCCATTTGTCAGGTTTCCGCTCGGCCCTGACGCGTGCCCTTAATAATTACGCCAAGGCCAAGAACCTGCTCAAAGACAAGGATGGCGTGGGCATTTCCGGTGACGACACCCGCGAGGGTTTAGTTGCGGTCATTTCCATCAAGATCCCCCTGCCTCAGTTCGAAGGCCAGACCAAGACCAAGCTGGGCAATTCCGAGGTCGACGGGCTGGTGGCGTCCATGACCCTGGAGGCCCTGACCGCCTTTTTTGAAGAAAACCCGTCGGTAGCTAATAAGATCATCGACAAGGTCATCATGGCGGCCCGCGCGCGCGAGGCGGCGCGTAAGGCGCGCGAACTGACCCGCCGCAAAGGCGCCCTGGATTCCAGCGGTCTTCCGGGGAAGCTAGCTGATTGTTCCGAGAAAGACCCGGCCATGTGCGAACTGTACCTGGTGGAAGGGGATTCTGCCGGCGGTTCCGCCAAACAAGGGAGGGACCGTTCTTTCCAGGCGATCTTGCCGTTGAAGGGAAAAATTTTAAACGTGGAAAAATCGCGCCTGGATAAAATTTTAAGCAATGACGAAGTCCGCACCATGATCACCGCGCTGGGTACAGGCGTCAGCGAGGACTTTAATATCGAGAAATTACGCTATCATAAGATCATCCTCATGTGCGATGCGGACGTTGACGGTTCGCATATCCGCACACTTATTTTGACCCTTCTTTACCGGCAGTTGCCCCAGCTGGTTGAGAACGGCTACGTTTACATCGCTCAGCCTCCCTTATATAAGGTAACGCGGGGCAAAAGGGAAGAATATATCCAGACCGAGAAGGAAATGAATGACTTGATCCTGGAACTTGGCACGGAAGGCATCAAGCTCACCAAGATCGAGGGCAAAAAGACCTATACCTCCGCTCAGCTCAAGGAGATCCTGGAGGCCTTGGTGGAACTGGAGCATATTGTGGAACGCCTGAAGCGCAGGGGAGTGGATTTCAGCGCGTACATCGAGAAATACGACGTCAAGAAAAAGAAAATGCCCCGTTATGTGGTCAAGGGAGGACTGCAGGATGAATATGTTTTTGAAGACAAGGAATTAGCGGAGATAACCAAGAACGATACGGAAACCCAGTACGTGGAGGTCTTTGAATCCGAGGAGATCGAGCCCCTGCAGGAGAAGCTCGACAAACTGGATATCTTTTTGCAGGATTACCGCCGTACCATCGAAGAGCAGGTTTTATTGGCCAAGGATAAGAAGGAAAAAGGCAAACAAAAGGTGGATTTAAAACCGTTGTTTATCATCGAGGACGAAAAAAACAAGACGGAACTGATGTCCGTGGCCGAGATCCTCGACCATGTGCGCGAGGCCGCCAAAAAAGGCATGCACGTGCAGCGTTATAAAGGTTTAGGGGAAATGAACCCCCAGCAGCTTTGGGATACCACCATGGACCCGGAGCGCCGCACGATCCTGAAGGTCACCCTTGAGGACGCCGTGGAAGTGGACAAGACCTTTGCCATGCTCATGGGCGATGAGGTCGAACCCCGGCGGAAATTCATCGAGAGCTATGCTCACGAAGTCAAGAATTTGGATATTTAAAAAGAAAGGTATTGCCGCATGTCACGCGATTTGAACAAAAAAGAACGGATCATCCCGGTTTATATTGAAGAAGAGATGAAGAATTCCTATCTCTCCTACTCCATGTCCGTCATCGTCGGACGAGCGCTTCCTGACGTACGCGACGGGCTCAAGCCTGTGCACCGGCGCATCCTGTATGCGATGAAGGACCTGAACCTGGAGCATAACAAGCCCTACAAGAAATCGGCCCGTATCGTCGGTGAGGTGCTGGGGAAATACCATCCGCACGGCGACACCGCGGTCTACGACACCATGGTGCGCATGGTCCAGGACTTCTCGCTGCGTTATCCCTTGATCGACGGCCAGGGGAACTTCGGTTCCATCGATGGGGATACGGCCGCAGCCATGCGCTACACCGAAGCACGCATGGATGCCGTGGCAGAAGAGATGCTCAATGACATCGAAAAGCAAACCGTGGATTTTAGCCCTAATTTTGACGGGTCCCTAGAGGAGCCGGACATCCTGCCGGCGCTTGTCCCTAATCTTTTGGTCAACGGTTCTTCCGGTATCGCCGTAGGCATGGCCACGAACATGGCCCCGCATAATCTCGGCGAAGTCGTCGACGGTATCATATGTTTGCTGGACAATCCCGAGGCCACGATCAAGGACCTGGTCAAATTCGTCAGAGGTCCTGATTTCCCTACAGGTGGCATTATTTGCGGCAGGGAAGGGTTTATCGATGCGTACAATACCGGACGCGGCAAGGTTACGATCCGCGCGCGCGCCAGTATCGAGCAACAAAAAGGGAACAAAGAGGCCATCATCATCACCGAGATCCCCTACCAGGTCAACAAGGCCAACTTGATCACGGCCATTGCGGATTTAGTGCAAAACAAGCAGATCGACGGCATCACCGATATCCGTGATGAAAGCGACAAAGACGGGATCAGGGTGGTCATTGAACTGCGCCGGGACGTGGATGCCAACATTGTGCTCAACTACCTTTTTAAGCATACCCAGATGGAGGTGACCTTTGGCATCATCAATCTGGCCCTGGTCAACAAATCCCCGCGTGTTTTGAACCTGAAACAGCTGATGGCCTATTTCATCTCCCATCGCCGCACCGTTATCCGTCGACGGACGCAATTCGATCTGGACAAGGCCGTACGCCGGGCGCATATCCTGGAGGGTTTGAGGATCGCCTTCAAGCATTTGGATGAGATCATCAAGACCATCCGCGCCTCCAAGACCACTCTTGACGCCAAAACAGCCCTGATCAAGAAATTCGATCTTTCCGAGGCCCAGGCCCAGGCCATTTTGGAAATGCAGCTGCAGCGCCTGGCTGCCCTGGAGAGGGACAAGATAGAGGAAGAATACCTGCAGCTTTTAAAGGACATTGACAATTACCGTGCCATTTTGGCATCCGAAAAACGGGTAGACGCCATCATCAAGGATGAATTGACTGAATTAAAGAAACGATATGCGGATGAGCGCCGCACGGAGATTGCGGCCAAGGCCGAAGACATCGAGATCGAGGACATGATCGCCGACGAGGACATGGCCATCACCATCAGCAATAAAGGCTATGTCAAACGCCTTGCCGTGGATGCCTACCGTTCGCAGAGGCGCGGGGGCAAGGGGGTCACGGCCATGACCACTTCCGATGAGGATTTCGTGGAGCGCATGTTCGTGGCCTCGTCCAAGGATTTTTTATTGATCTTTTCCAATGCGGGCACCGTTCGCTGGCTGAAAGTCTACGAGATCCCTGCGGCCTCGCGCACGGCCAAGGGCAAGGCCATCGTGAATTTGCTTTCCTTCAAACCTGAGGAGAGGATCAGCGCTATCGTGGCGGTCAAGGAATTCAGGGAAGACCAATTTTTGGTGTTTGCCACCAAGAGGGGACTTGTTAAAAAGACCAAGGTCGCTGTCTACAATAACCCGCGCAAAGGCGGCATTGTGGGCATCGGGGTGGAAAAAGGCGATGAGCTCATCGGGGTGGCTTTAAGCAATGGCAAGGAAGATGTGTTGTTGGCCACCTACCAGGGGATTTCCTTGCGCTTTCCTGAGAAGATGTTGCGTGATATGGGCCGCTCGGCCAAGGGCGTGCGAGGCATCAAATTGGATAAAGAGGACTTTGTCGTCGGCATGCTGGTTTTTGCACCGGACATCGACAAGACCGGCGCCAAATTATTGACGGTTTGCGAGCTGGGCTATGCCAAGCGTTCGGATTTTGCGGATTACCGCACCCAGTCACGCGGGGGCAGAGGCATCATCAACGTGAAGCTCACCGATAAGAACGGGCCGGTGGTCGGCGTCACGGCTGTCAGTGACGGGGACGAGATCATGGCGGTTACAAAGAAGGGGATGGTCGTGCGCTCAAACCCTTCGGAGATCCGCGAGACCGGCCGCAGCGCCGTAGGGGTGCGCCTGATCAGCATGGAGGCAGGGGACATCGTTTCGTCCATCGCCCATGTGATCAGCCACGAAGAAGAATAAAAAAGGTGACAGGTACATTTTTGCTTTAAAGCTATTTATCTCAAAAATGTACCTGTCACCTTTTTTGTAGACGTCCACAGTTTACTTGATATAATAACCACTCCAAGCTGGCCAAGATTTTCGACCCCATCGTCTAGCCTGGTCAGGACACGAGCTTTTCAAGCTCGCAGCACGGGTTCAAATCCCGTTGGGGTCGCTTTCCATTAGGTTCATTTTCAACCCAAGGAGGCCGCATGTTGATCATCTACGGTTCAGATTTATCAGCCCCAGCCATCAAGGTCCGTCTAACAGCCACATATTTAGGGATAGAGCACAAGTGGCAGCTTGTTAACTTGCGTGAAGGGGAGCAGAAGAAAGAATGGTTTCTAAAGATCAACCCCATAGGGAAAGTGCCGGCCATTGATGACGACGGCTTTTGTTTGTTCGAAAGCAATGCCATTTGTAAATACCTTTGCGAGAAAAACGCCTCGGTGCTGTACCCCAAAGATTTAAAGAAACGCGTTGTCGTTGATCAATGGATCGACTTTGTCACCCTTCACATCGGTGCTAATTTCATGCCGGTTGTTTATAACCGTCTCTTTGCCCCCCTCAGGGGCCAACCGGTCAATGAGAAAGCCATTACCGACGGCCTGGAATTCCTTAAACAATATTTCCCCATCATCGAAAAACAACTGAGCCAGCATCAGTATATCGTCAGCCAGGAAATGTCGTTGGCTGATATTGTTTTGCTGGCCCTGCTTGAGCCGGCGGAGATGGCCAGGATCGATCTGGGCCCCTATCCTAAATTAGCATCGTGGCGTACGGGCTTAAAAAAGCAGCCTTTCTATACGAGTTGTTATAAAGAGTACGGCGAAATGCTTAAAAGCCCTGCCGCACGTTGAGAAAACCTTACGATGACCAAAAATCAGGGGAACTTGAAGGTTGCTTTGCTGCAGCTTTGCTCGGGTCAAGACAAGGCTGAAAATCTTAAAATTGCCCTGAACTTGGCCCAGGAGGCTTTTTCCAAAGGCGCCGGGTTTGTCCTTTTACCTGAAGTTTTCAATTTTCGTGGAGAAACAGGAAAAAGGGAATTGCTCAATGAGGTGGCGGAAAAGGTCCCCGGAAATTCGGTCAGTCCGTTCATTGCCCTGGCCAGAAAATATAAAGCCTTCATTTTATTGGGCTCTATTATAGAGAAGGGGACTAAAACCGGTTTCTACAATTCTTCGCTTGTCATCGACCCTTCAGGAAGGATTGCCGCCAAATACCGAAAAATCCATTTATTCGATGCGCGTATCGGTGATAAAATAATCAAGGAAGCGGCGATTTTTAGCGCCGGGAAGAAACCCACGACGGTGAACATCGGACCGTTCAAGGCGGGGCTTTCCATATGCTATGATTTACGCTTTCCGGACCTTTATCAACATTATGCAAGGGAGCAAGCGGATATCCTGACGGTCCCTTCGTGTTTTACCCGCAAAACCGGCCAGGCCCATTGGGAAGCCCTGCTTCGCGCCCGGGCCATTGAAAATTTAGCATACGTGCTGGCGCCGGCCCAAGTGGGATATGACAGCCGCGGCATCCAGGCCCATGGCCATAGCATGATCGTGTCCCCGTGGGGCAAGGTCCTGGCCTGCGGCTCGGCTAACAAGCTGGAAATTATTTTCGGGCGCCTTGATCCTCAAGAAATACAAAAAGCAAGGCGGGCGCTGCCAGGGATCATAAGATTAAGGAGACAATGATGTCAAAGAGAATAAAGGTGGCCGTTACAGGCGCGGCAGGACAGATCGGTTATGCGTTGTTGTTCCGCATCGCCGCCGGAGACATGTTCGGCCCGGACACAGAGATCGACCTGAGCTTACTGGAATTAGAAAAGGTCCTGCCGGCATTGAACGGGGTGGTCATGGAGATGGATGATTGCGCCTTTCCATTGTTGCGTTCCGTAAACGCAGCAGCTGACCCCAACCTTGTTTTTAAAGAAATTGACTGGGCGTTGCTTGTCGGCAGCGTGCCGCGCAAGGAGGGCATGGAAAGAGGGGACCTTCTGAAGATCAACGGGGGCGTGTTTACCGTGCAAGGCAAGGCCTTGTCTGATAACGCCAGACCCACATGTAAGGTGCTGGTCGTTGGCAATCCTTGCAACACCAATGCCTATATCGCCAAAAGTGTTTGTAAAAACATTCCGGCTAAAAACTTTTTTGCCATGACCATGCTGGATGAGAACAGGGCGCGCACGCAGCTGGCTCAAAAGTCTGGCGTTGCCGTCGAGGCTGTTAAAAATACGGCGATCTGGGGCAATCATTCAGCCACTCAATATCCGGATTTTTATCATGCCACGATCAATGGACGTCCGGCTTTGGATGTCATCAAGGATGAGAATTGGCTCAAAGGGGCTTTTATCGAAACCGTGCAAAAAAGGGGGGCGGCAGTCATCAAGGCCCGCGGCCTTTCTTCCGCAGCCTCGGCGGCTAATGCCGTCATTGACACCGTGCGCCGCATCAGCACACCAACGCCGCAAGGAGAGTTCTTTTCGGCGGCGGTCTCTTCCGACGGTAGTTATGGGGTCGAGCCCGGAGTGATGTTCAGCTTTCCCTTGCGCTCTGATGGCAGGGAGGTTTCCATTGTCCAGGGTTTGAAACACAATGACTTTGCCCAGGCCAAAATCAAGGCCACCCTGGATGAGCTCCTGGCCGAAAAATCCATGGTTTCTAATTTAATTTGACTTTTCGTTGACCCTCCATAAATCTTAATATATGATTTTAATTATTAGTGGCGATAAGTTGGAGGTTGTTTATGAAGAAAAGACCATTGGCGGCATTTGTCTTGGCCGCATTTGCAGCAGGGACCCTTTTTTTGACCGGATGCGATCTGTTGGGCATAGGTCCTAAAAAGCATAACAATACTCAAAACGAAACCCAAAGCGCACCGCCGCCGGCACCGGTTGCCCAAACCACTAGCCCGTCGATCCCCATACCTGCGGATGCCCTGGTGCGCATCGGTAACTGGACATTGTCCAGCGAAGAATTCAACAGCCGCCTTAATCTTTTAAAGCAGCAGCTTCCCGAATTTAAAGCCAACGACCCTAACGCCAAAGGCGCTGTTTTGGATGAGCTTATCCGCCAGCAGCTGTTGGTCCAGGATGCCCAAGATTCGGACATAGGTAATTCCAAAGACATCAAAGATGCCGTTGAAGATTTCCGCAAGACCCTGCTGGTCCAGGAATTGGCCAGCCGCATGACCAAGGATGTGGTGGCCACCGAATCCGATGCGCGTACTTATTACGAGGCTAACAAGGACAAATTTACAGAGCCGTCCACATGGCAGGTCAGCGAGATCTTGGCCAAGGATGAGGCTGCCGCTAAAAACATCCTTGTGCAAGTCTTGCAAGGCGGGGATTTTGCCCAGATCGCTCAGGCCCAATCCAAAGCATCGAATGCCGCCCAAGGAGGCAAGCTGGAGACTTTTACAAAAGCGCCCTTTGAGGCCATGCAGACAGCCATTGCCAATTTGGATACCGGAAGTGTCAGCGGGGTGTTTAAGGGCCCGGAAGGCTATTACATCGTTAAAGTCGACTCCAAGACGGGCGGAGCCCTCAAGCCTTTTGCGGACCTCAAGAAAGACCTTATTTACGGATTGACGATGCAAAAGCAGCAAGCCGTGATTTTAAACCGATTGAAAGATCTGGCCGAAAAATATAAGCCGGAATATAACAAAGAACTTATCGAACAGACGATCGGTCGGCCGTCGAACACGAATTAAGGAAACTCAATTACAGGAATCAGGAGGGACCTTTGGCCTTAGAAAATAAAAAACAATTGCTGATCATCATCGGGGCCGTGGCTGCGGGGATCATTGCCGTGGTGTTGACGGCTAATTATATCAAAAAGAGCACGCAGGAACAGACCGCCGCCCTCGAAGAACAATACGACGCCAAGCAAAGGGAACTCGCTTCGCAGATCCAACAAAGAAGCGATCAGCAAATGGCGGCCTTGGCCCAGGAGCTTGAGAGGACAAAACGCGAACAGGCAGAGGCCATGCAAAAGCAGGTGATGGCCCTTCAGGAAGTGGCCAGGGAAGCGGCCCAAGCGGCGACGCGTACACAGGCACAGCAGCCTGCGGAAGCCGTCCGCAAAGCCCCGTCTTCGCTGACCATAAAGATCCCTGCCGGAAAACGCGCGGTCACGGTGACCATTGATTCCCTGGCAGCAGTAGGAGGGCTCGTTAATTCCGGTGATTTTGTGGACGTCATCGCCCAGATGAATGTGCCTGCCCAGGAGACGGACAAGAAGACTGTCACAGCCATGATCTTCCAAAACCTGCAGGTCCTGGCCGTAAATACCAATATTGATAACCCTGGCTCCTATCAAGAACAGCAGGCCGCGGGTTCTTTGAAGATAACCTTTGCCGTCACTCCTCAGGAAGCGGGTCTTTTGGCTTTTGCGGAGAAGAACGGGACTTTGGAATTGGCTCTGCGTTCTAAGGGTGAAAACAAGGCCCAGAAGGTCAAGGCGGATACCTGGAAAACGTTGGCGGATTATGTGATGAAAAACCAAGGGCTGGACATACAAAACCCGGACGAACAGGCCGTAAGCACGGGGGCCAAGACCGAGGAAAAACCGAACATTCAAATTTTCAGACGGGGGCAGGAGCTTTGAAAAGGATTTCTATTGTCATCTTGAGCCTGGTTTTTGTCGTTCTTTTCATGGCCAAGCCATCCGCCGATGAAAAAGCAGTGCTTGGCAACGTCATCGATATGATCGCGGGAGATATTCAGACGGTGCCGGTCCATAATTTGACCCGCGTTTCGGTCGTCGATCCTGATGTAGCGGACATTTCAGATGCCCAGCCGGATAAGATCACGCTTTTGGCCAAGAAAGCGGGAGCGACTTCTTTGTTCCTTTGGGATTCCACAGGCAAGCACACCATTAAGGTGCGGGTGACCAATGAAGACCTGAAGGCCCTGCAAGTGCGCATTCAAAAATTGTTGGATGAATCGGGCATTGCGGGGATTTCTTTCGAGACCAATTTGGATATAGGGAAACTGGTGATGACCGGTGAGTTAAGCAGGGAAGACCGGTCCAGGATGAACGATGTGATAGAACCTTACAGTGAAAACATTTTAAACCTGGTCAAAGAAGAAAAACCCGAGGACCTCATTGAGATCGATATGCAGGTCATCGAGATCAGCACCACTTTGGAGCAAAATCTGGGGATCCAGTGGTCGAACACGGGGACGGCCACCAACGGAAGCACTCCATCCACCACAGGGTCAGCTACAGGCATTTCCTTGCCTTATGTGGAAAACACACCGGCCCATACAAAGGGCATAGGCGATTATTTTAAGGTCGGAAGTTTCAACAGGTCATTCGGACTTGAGGCCACGGTCAATGCCCTTCTTCAGGAAGGCAAGGCCAGGCTTATCTCCAAGCCCCGGCTGGTCGTGATCAGCGGCAAGCAGGCGAGCTTCCTGGTAGGAGGGGAAATTCCCATTCAAAACACGACCACTTCCGCCTCGGGAGGAGTGCAACAATCCAGCACCACCTATTCGCAGTACGGCGTCAACATGACCGTAACACCTACCATCCGCAAGGGCAAAGTAGATGTCGTGCTCAACGTCGATATCAGGGACGTTGATAACTCGTCGTCGTTCTCGACGAATCAGCAGGTTGCTTTCATCACGCGCACCGCTTCCACGGAGCTTCTGATGGACAATAAGCAGACCCTCGCCCTGGCCGGATTGATCAAATATCAGGACAGTGTGACTTTGTCCGAAGTACCGTTCTTGTCCAAGGTGCCGATCGTGGGATTGCTTTTCAGGGACCGTAATGTGCCCGGCAACAACAGCACGGAAATGGTGATCATTTTGACGCCCATTGTGCTTACGGAAAAGAAGATCGCCAACAAGCAGCTGGTGATGCCGACGCCGGCGGAGAGAGAAGCCAACGAAGAGGTCAACGCAAAGTATGAGCACGAGCCCCTGCCCGTTTGGCCGGCTCCAAAGACGGTGGCGGACAACAATCTGCAAACCGTCCTTCCGGAAATGACGGCCTATGCGCGCACGGTCCAAGCCAAGATATCTAACGCCATCAGGTTCCCCCAGGGCGTTAAAAATTTGTCAGGCACGGTCAAATTAAGATTGCATATACTCAGGAACGGAACAATGAGCTCTGAAGAAGTCATGGAATCCTCAGGGAGTGACATTTTGGACCAGGACGCATTGCAGGCAGCCAAAGCAGCTGCCCCCTTTAATTCTTTTACCGCAGGAATGGTCCAGGATGACCTGACTTTTACGGTCCCGATCGTTTATAATAAAATGATGGAAAGCAAGGCCTCTGCGGAGAAAGTCATTGCTTCGTATTAACCCTTTTTTCCCGTTTATTTTTATCTGTTTTATTTTTCTGCACTCTGGAAAGGCCTTCTGCGGGACGGACAGGGAAGCTGACCGCCAACAAGCAACAGTCGAAGACGGGAAAAACCTTTTTGATTTAAAAGCAGGGGAGATCGCGCAAGAGTTCCCCGCGATGCAGGTGGACGCACAAAAAGAATTCAAGCCCCTTGAGGTCGATGCTGGCAAGGAATTTAAAAGCCTGCAAGTGGATGCACAGGGACAATTCCCCAACTTAGAGGTGGATGCCAAGAAAACATTTTCAAGTTCATAGCGTTGCAGGCTTTTCGCCCCTTTGAGCGTTAAATCATCCGAGACAAAATCAATAAATGTGGTAAGATAGAAAATTATGGTTTCCAAAATCATTACGTTATTCGGCAACAAAGGAGGAGTGGGCAAGACCACCATCGGCGTCAACGTGGCCTGTGCGCTCGCCTTAAAGGGCAAGAGAGTATTGATCGTGGACCTGAATTTACAGGCCAGCCAGGACATGGCGCGCATGTTGAATTTGCCGCCCTCGCATTGCCTGGTCGATATCCTGGCGGACATGGAAAATTCACCCGATGTCATCCGGAACAATGTCATGTCGCACACGAGCGGTCTGCATTTTTTGCCGGGCATCAAGTCTCCCAAACAGATCGGCCACATCACACCGGACAACCTTCGCCTGTTCTTTAAAAAAGCCTCCGGCCAGTATGAGTACATCATCGTCGACGGCGGCAGTATTTTCAGCGAGATCTTCATCAGCGTTCTGGATGCCTCTAACCTAATCTTAATGGTGGGAACGCCGGACATCCTGGCCGTCTACCAGATCAAGACAGGCATGGAGATCCTCCAGAGCCTTCATTTTCCATTAAAGATGGTGCGCCTTATTTTAAACCGTGCGGAAAGCCGGGGAGGGGTGGCTTGGCAGGAAGTCAAGAACGCCTTGGCCTGTGATGTGTTTTCTTTGATACCTTCGGATGGTAAGACCGTAGGCAGCGCGTTGAACCGCGGGATCCCTTGCGTGATCGACAGTCCCAAGACCAAGGTCTCGGAAAGCTTTTTCGAGATCGCCAACAGCCTGAACGACGAAAGCCTTTACGTGCAGCCCAGCGACGTGGTCAAGGTGCGTTCCAGCGACGGGTCTTCCAAAAAGACGGACGCCTTTTGGGAAAAATTCGGTATTGCGCCGGGTGTTGCCGAGGCAACGGTGGCCTTTAAAAAAGAAGAAGATGAGGTCATCAAATTAAAGAGGGCCGTGCATAATCTGCTGGTTGAGCGCATGAATTTGACAAAACTTTCCCAGGAAGTTTTCAGTGACCCCTCTCAGGCCGCCAACCTGCGCAAAGCCGCGGAAAAGGTGGTCACCGATCTTTTGGCCGAGGCATCGGGAGCGTTCCTTTCCAGCCACGAAGAGCGTTCCAGGCTGGTGAGAGAGATCGTCAATGAAGCGTTGGGGCTTGGGCCTCTGGAAGATTTCCTGGCGGACGATTCGATCACAGACATCATGGTCAACAATAAAGACGAAATCTTTGTAGAAAGAAACGGCAAGATCATTTTTACCAACAAGAGGTTTATTTCCAACTCTCAGGTGCGTGCCACCATCGACCGTATCATTGCGCCCCTGGGTCGCAGGGTTGACGAATCGACACCGATGGTCGACGCCCGTCTTTCCGACGGATCGCGTGTGAACGCGATCATCCCGCCGTTGTCCTTGAACGGCCCCATGATCACCATCCGAAAATTTTCCCAAGACCGTTACAGCATCGAAGATTTGCTCCACCGTTTTAACAGCCTTTCGCAGCCCATGGCCGATTTTTTAAATGCCTGTGTCCTGGGCCGCAAGAACCTCATCGTTTCCGGCGGTACTGGTGCCGGAAAAACAACTCTTCTTAATATCATTTCCCAGTTTATCCCTGACAACGAACGTATCATCACCATCGAGGACGCGGCGGAATTAAGGCTGGTCAAAGCGCATTGGGCCAGATTGGAAAGCCGTCCCTCCAATATCGAAGGCCGGGGCAAGGTGACCATCAGGGACCTTTTTGTCAACAGCTTGCGTATGCGACCGGACAGGATCATCATCGGCGAGTGCCGCGGCCCTGAGGTTCTGGACATGTTGCAGGCCATGAACACCGGCCACGACG
>CAZFON010000010.1:0-10475 GCA_964520185.1 uncultured Planctomycetales bacterium
CGCGGTAAGGTCATTCCTTCGACGGTACATAATGTTCATTTGGTGGCGGATTATATGGACGGCAGCACCACCAAGGGCGAAGCCAAGATCCCCCAGGGCAGCAGCCCCATCAGGCGTTTGTATTTGACCCCTGAGGATGCCATACCAACGGATGATGCGTTGAGTGCCATTGCCCAGGCGGACATCATTGTCATGGGGCCGGGCAGTCTGTATACCAGCATCCTGCCTAATTTGATCATCAAGGGTGTTAGTGAGGCGGTAGCTGCCTCCACGGCGTATAAGATCTATGTTTGTAACGTGATGACCCAGACAGGTGAGACAGACGGTTTTTCCGCCTCTGACCATGTGAGGGTGCTGCTGGAGCATACGAACCCGAAGCTCGCCAATGCCTGTATCATCAATGATGCCGTTGTCAGCAATGAGGAAGCGCTGATGCGTTACCGTAAGGAAAGTGCTTATCCAGTAGCTGCGGATGCCGAGCGTATCAAAGCGATGGGGCTGAAAGTCGTAGCCTGCGATCTTTTGAGTGTGGCAGATTATGTCCGCCATGATTCCAAGAAATTGACACAGGCCTTGATAAAATTAATTGAGACGCAACGAGTCATTAAACGATAATGATGGTTATGGATAAAATAGAAAAAGATCTGGTGGTGGTCAATAAAAAGGGCATGCATGCGCGTCCTGCGGCCATCTTTGTAAGTTTAGTCGAGAAATTTGGCGTGAATGTGACCCTGGCCAAGGGTGAGGAAGTTATCAACGGAAAATCCATCATGGGCATTTTGATGTTAGGGGCCGTGGAGGGGACCGTCTTGAAGGTCACCGTTGACGGCGAGCGTGCGTTGGATGCCATGTCAGAATTTGAGAAATTTTTTAACAAACAAGAGGAAGAGCTGGTTTCATGAGCGAGATCGTTTTAAAGGGGATCCCGGCGGCGCCAGGCATAGCTTATGGTCCGACCTTTATCCTGGATAAAGGTGAATTCATTGTGCCCAAACGCTCCATTTCGACCCTCGAGGTTGATTCGGAGATCGCCCGTTTCGAAGAATCTGTTAATAATGCCCGGCGGGAAATCCATATTTTGAAGGACAAGATAGCGCTTGACCTGGGCCCCGGCCATGCACAGATCTTTGATGCGCATCTGTTGGTATTACAGGATATGACCCTGATCAACGCCGTGACCACAGGCATTCGTGAGGGCAATTTATCTGCGGAATATGTCTTTTTTGTGACGATCAGGAAATTTGTCGAAGCTTTTACCAAGATGCCCGACGAATACCTGCGTGAGCGTGCCGCTGATGTCAATGATATCAGCAAGCGTGTCTTGAAACACCTGATGGATGAAAGCAAGCTGCATGATCTTGACAGCCTGCAGGACGACTTGATCATCGTGGCCCATGACTTGTCGCCCTCTGATGCGGTGAGCATGTACAATAAAAAGATCAAGGGTTTTTTGACCGATATCGGCGGCAGGACCTCGCATACAGCCATTTTGGCCAAGTCCCTGGGGGTTCCGGCGGTTGTCGGGTTAAAAGATGCTACGCTTCGCATCAGCAACAAGGACGATGTCATCATTGACGGCTTAAAGGGGCTTGTGATCATCGATCCATCCCCGAGCACCAAAGAGCTTTATATCAAGGAACAGAACAAGATCACGGCCTCATTGGAAAAGCTGGATGATCTTAAAGACCTCCCGACCCAGAGCCTGGACGGCAAGACCCTTGCCATCATGGCGAATTTGGAATTATCGTCGGAGATACCTTCGGTGCGCAAATACGGCGCGGAAGGGGTGGGGCTATACCGAACGGAATTTTTATACATGAACCGGATGGATCTTCCTTCCGAAGAAGAACAATACCTGGCTTACAGCGATGTGGCCCGTGCTGTTTCGCCTTTTGGGGTGACGATCAGGACGCTTGATATCGGCGGCGATAAATTCATTTCCAGTGTGCAGATCCCTAAGGACATGACCCCGTTCTTAGGTAACCGCGCCATCCGCTTTTGCCTTGACCGCCCGGACATTTTCAAGACCCAAATAAGGGCTATATTACGGGCTTCTGTCCATGGGAAGATACAGATGATGTATCCCATGATCTCGGGTATCGGGGAATTGCGTCAGGCCAATGCCATCCTAGAACAGGTCAAGGGCTCCTTAAAGGACGAGAAAATAGCCTTTGATGAGAAGATGAAGGTAGGCATTATGATTGAAGTTCCGGCAGCGGTGATGACTTCCGAGGTCCTGGCCCGTGAAACGGATTTCTTTTCCATCGGTACCAATGATCTGATCCAATACACCCTGGCCGTGGACAGGGTCAATGAAAAGACAGCACATTTATATGAGCCGTCGCATCCAGCCGTCTTGAAAATGATCCAAAAGACCATTGATGCCGGACATAATGAAGGCATTCCTGTGGCCATTTGCGGAGAAATGGCCTCTGATCCAATGCTGGCCTTTTTGCTATTCGGCATGGGGATAGACGAGTTCAGCATGTCTGCAGCCAGTATCCTGGCAGTCAAACGGATGATACGCTCCGTGAAATTACAGGATGCCCAGCGCATGGCCTATGAGGCCCTGCAATTGGTTACAGGCCAGGAAGTGGAAGAATTTGTCGGCGGCCGGTTACGCAGTCTATTACCTGGTTAAGGGGGATATGATGAAAGTTTTGATCTTGGCAGCTGGATATGGAACGCGCCTGGCATCGGTCATCAAGGATGTTCCTAAGCCTTTGATCCCGGTTGGCCAAAGGCCGTTAATTGATTATGTGGTCGACAAATTGCTGGACATCAAGCTATTAAGTGAGGTCGTGGTTGTCAGTAACAATAAATTCACGCCACATTTCCAGCAATGGACCGCATCCCGAAAAGGAAAGCTGCCGATCAGGGTGGTCAATGACTTGACCAATACTCCCGAAGAGCGTTTGGGTTCCGTAGGAGATATCCGTTTCGTATGGCAGCATGAAACAAAACCGGAAGACTGGCTTATTATTGGAGGCGATAATCTTTTTGACGGCGATTTGTCTCATTTTGTGGAAGATGCTGTTTCTAAAAGTCCTGCCATGACTATCGGGCTTTATGATATTCATGATATAAAAGCGGCCACTAAATTCGGGATCGTGGCCGTAGATGCCAGCAATAAAGTCATCGGTTTTCAGGAAAAGCCTGAAAAGCCGGCATCTACGTTGACCGCCATGTGTTTGTACTTTTTCCCCAGACAGACGCTTGTATATATGGAGGAATATTTAAGGGAATCCAAGGCCGTTGACGCGGCCGGAAGCTATATTAAGTGGCTTTCAGAAAAGAAAAATGTTTATGGTTTTCAATTTTCCGGTAAATGGTATGATATCGGAAGTGTTGAATCCCTCGAGGAAGCAAGGCGCGCGTTTAATTCCTAACGAAAGGTGGTTTTTGTGAAAGGACGTTATCTTTTTACATCCGAATCAGTGGGAAGGGGACATCCGGACAAGGTCTGCGATCAGATCTCCGATAGTGTGTTGGATGCTGTTTTAAAGGATGACCCCAAGGGGCGGGTGGCTTGCGAAACCTTCTGTTCCGCTGGGTTGGTCATTGTCGGCGGTGAAATTACCACGACCACCTATGTTGATGTGCATCGATTGGTACGGAATGTGCTTCTCGACATCGGTTACAACCACTCAAAATATGGTTTTGATGCTAATACCTGTTCCATTTTAAATGCCATCAATAAGCAGTCGCCGGACATCTCCCAGGGGGTTGATGCAGGGGGTGCAGGGGACCAGGGTATTATGTTCGGTTATGCTTCTGATGAAACGCCGGAATTGATGCCCTTGGCCATTACCTTGGCCCATCATCTGGTGGAGCGGGTAGAGCTCGTGCGTAAAAAAGGGATCTTGAAATATCTGGGGCCGGATTGTAAGTCCCAGGTGACCATTGAATATGAAGATGACAAGCCTTTGCGGGTGGATGCCGTGGTCCTGGCCTGCCAGCATACCGAGGAGATCCTGGACAAGTCCGGCAAACGCATCACTGACAAGGCCAGGCAGGAGATCATCAAGAACGTGGCCCATCCGGTTGTCGGTAAAATGATCGACAAGAATACCAAGTTTTATGTAAATGAAACCGGCAAATTTGTCTGCGGCGGGCCCCAGTCAGATACCGGCGTTACCGGCCGCAAGATCATTGTGGATACCTATGGAGGCGTTGTGCCTCATGGCGGCGGCGCTTTCTCAGGCAAGGACCCCACCAAGGTGGACCGTTCAGCGGCTTACATGGCGCGTTACATTTGTAAGAATATCGTAGCTGCCGGTTTGGCGCAAAAATGCATGCTACAGGTCGGTTATGCTATTGGATATGCTCAGCCGGTATCCTTGATGGTGGATACCTATGGCACAGGAAGGGTTTCCGAACAGCGGTTGGTTGATCTTATACGTAAACATTTTGATCTCTCCCCTCGTGGGATCATAAACACCTTGGATCTGCGGCGTCCGATCTATGCCAAGACAGCTTCCTATGGTCATTTCGGCCGTTTGGAATTTTCCTGGGAAAAAACAGACAAGGCTGCAGCCTTAAAGAAGGATGCGTAAGGGGAAAGAATAAATATGGCTAACGATTACAAAGTTAAGGACATCAGCCTGGCAAGTTGGGGTCGCAAAGAAATCGAAATTGCCGAAACTGAGATGCCTGGTTTGATGGCCATCTGCAAAGAATATGAAGCCAAGGCGCCTCTTAAAGGTGCGCGTATAGCGGGTTGCATCCACATGACCATTGAAACGGCTGTGCTTATCGAGACCCTGATCAAGCTCGGGGCCAAGGTCCGTTGGTCATCCTGTAATATATTTTCGACCCAGGACCATGCCGCAGCGGCCATTGCCGCCGAAGGCATCCCTGTCTTTGCATGGAAAGGGGAGACCCTTGAGGATTATGAATGGTGTGTCAAGCAAACCATACAATGGCCTGATGGTAAGGGCCCAAATATGCTTTTGGATGACGGCGGTGATCTGACAATTATGGTCCATGAGAAGTTCCCCCAGTATTTGAAAGATATACGTGGCCTTTCGGAAGAAACCACCACCGGAGTGCATCGTTTGTATGAGATGATGAACAAAGGGAGCCTGAAGGTTCCGGCTATTAATGTCAATGATTCAGTTACAAAGTCCAAGTTCGATAATTTATATGGCTGCCGCGAATCATTGATCGATGGGATCAAACGTGCTACAGACCGCATGATCGCAGGCAAGGTTTGTGTGGTTGCCGGCTATGGGGACGTGGGCAAAGGTTGCGTGCAGTCTTTTAAGGGTTTAGGCGGCCGTATCATTGTCACGGAAATAGATCCAATTTGTGCTTTGCAGGCAGCCATGGAAGGTTATCAAGTGATGCCTATGGATGAAGCCTCAAAGATCGGCGATATTTTTGTTACTGCGACAGGTTGCATTAATGTCATAACGGCTAAGCATTTAGATGCCATGAAAAGCGGCGCGATCGTCTGCAATATTGGACATTTTGATTCAGAAATTGATATTTCTTATTTGAACAAGCGAAAAGACATCAAAAAGATACAGATCAAGCCTCAAGTGGATGAGTATGTTTATCCATCGGCCAAGAAGATCATCGTATTAGCCGAAGGCAGGTTAGTTAATTTAGGCTGTGCCATGGGTCATCCGTCTTTTGTGATGAGCAATTCTTTTACCAATCAGGTTTTGGCTCAGATAGAACTTTGGCAAAACGGGCAAAAGTATGAAAATAAGGTTTATACGCTGCCAAAGGCCCTGGATGAGAAAGTAGCCAGCTTGCATTTGAGCAAGGTTGGTGCAAAATTGGATGTTTTGACGCCCGAACAGGCCAAATATTTAGGTGTCAAAATCAAAGGCCCCTTCAAAAGCGATCACTATCGTTATTGAGATATCACAAAAAGGTGACAGGTACATTTATTGTATAATAAATGTACCTGTCACCTTTTTGAAAGCTCAATAAATGTACCTGTCACCTTTTTTATGGCTGATAAGATAAGAAGGATAGGGGTTTTGACTTCAGGCGGCGACGGTCCTGGCATGAATGCAGGTATCCGTTCCGTGGTTCGTTACGCCTTGCATTACGGCATTGAGGTGGCAGGCATCATGCGTGGCTATCAGGGGCTCCTGGAAGAAGATATAACGCCCATGAACCACCGTTCGGTCTCAAATATCATTAATAGGGGCGGGACCATATTGAAGACAGCCCGTTCCCTGGAATTTTCCACGGATGCAGGCGTGGCCAAAGGTGCGGAGATCTTGCGGCGCCGGGGTATTAATGCCTTGGTCGTGATCGGCGGGGATGGCTCCTATAAGGGAGCGAATTGTTTGTGGCAACAACATGGCATTCCTGCCATTGGTTTGCCAGGCACCATTGATAATGATCTAAACGGTACTGACCAGACGATCGGTTGTTTTACTGCCATCAACACCGCGCTTGAGTCAATTGACAAGATCCGCGACACGGCCCAGAGCATGGAACGCATCTTTGTCGTGGAGGTCATGGGCAATAAGTCCGGATATATCGCCATGGAAGTTGCACTTGCAGCAGGTGCGGAAGATGTTATAATACCCGAACGTCCTTTTGATTACCAGGCCATGCATGATGAAGCTGTCGAAGGCAACGCGAAGGGCAAGGTCAGCTGGATCATTATTGTGGCCGAGGGCGCAGCAAAAGCCAAGACCGTTGCGGAGAACATCACCAAGGCGGTTGGTTTGGAGACCCGTTATGTGGTCCTGGGACATGTGCAGCGCGGGGGGACCCCCAGCGGCCAGGACAGGATCTTAGCCACCCGTTTGGGTGCCGCCGCAGTTGATCTGCTGCTCAACGGTATCTACGGCAAGGCCGTTGGCGTTTTGCAGGATAAAATCAATGTGATCGATCTTAAGGATGCAACTCGGCGGATCCATGAGGACATGGACCGGCGTTATCAATTATTAAAAATTTTAACGTAATCATATCCATTACGAATATCAGGAGGGGTCACCGTATGCCAGTCAACGCAGGTTTCGACGTCGATGCAGCAGTTCAAAAATTAGTTTTGACCGATAATATTAAGGAAAAGGAAGTCATCACCCGTGAAATCCAGGCTGAAGCCAAGTCCAAGGGGATATTTTTGGCCTCCATTCATGATGTCTATAAAGCTCGCGGCAAGGGACAAGGCAAGAATTTTACCGTGCCGGCCATGAATTTACGTTC
This sequence comes from uncultured Planctomycetales bacterium, assembly GCA_964520185.1. GTDB lineage: Bacteria > Omnitrophota > Gorgyraeia > Zapsychrales > Fredricksoniimonadaceae > JABDGZ01. Next base: position 7,180 of record CAZFON010000010.1, read on the forward strand.
GTTGACTTATTATCTTGCCAGGGCTATTTTTCGTACCGCTAAACGCCTGAATGCCGGTGCTTTTATCTTTGAGATCGCCAAATCAGAAATGGGCTATACGGCCCAGACCCCCATTGAATATGCCGGGGTCATTTTAGGCGCAGCTATTAAAGAAGGTTACAGTGGTCCGGTGTTTGTCCAAGGTGACCATTGCCAGATCAAGGCAAGTGCTTACTTTGAGAATAAGGCCAAGGAAGTGGAAGGGTTAAAAAACATGGTGGCGGATTGCGTGGCCGCCGGTTTTTACAATATTGACGTTGACTCTTCAACTACTGTTAAATTGGACCGCCCGACCTTGACGGAACAGCAGCGCGATAACTTTGAAGTTTGCGCGGATATGTCTGCTTTTATACGCAAGATCCAGCCTCAAAATATTCAAATTTCTATCGGTGGAGAGATCGGTGAAGTAGGGCACAAGAACTCCACGGTTGAAGAGTTGGTTGCCTTTGCCGATGGTTACAACAGTGCCTTACCTAATGGCCTGGAGGGCTTGAGCAAAATTTCCGTACAAACAGGGACATCCCACGGAGGGGTGGTTTTACCCAACGGCAAGATCGCCGAGGTCAAGGTTGATTTTAATACCCTTAAAGAGTTGTCCAAAGCCGCTCAGACAAAATATGGCATGGGCGGCGCCGTTCAGCATGGCGCATCAACCTTGCCTGATGAGGCTTTTAATAAATTCCCTGAAATTAATACCGTTGAAATTCATTTGGCCACTAATTTTCAGAACAAGACTTTAGACAGCAAATTGTTCCCTAAAGACCTGTATGCCAAGATGGTTGAGTGGACCAAGGTCAATTGCCAGTCTGAGCGCAAGGCCACGGATACGGATGAACAGTATATTTATAAGGCCCGCAAACGCGCTTTAGGTCAGTTTAAAAAAGATATCATGGGCATGCCTGAAAATATCAAATTAGGCATTGCTGCTGAGTTGGAGAAGAATTTTGAATTCCTTTTTAAACAACTTAATGTCAATGACACCAAGGATTTTGTGGTTTCCATTGTTAAACCTGTGCACGCAGTTATTGGATTGCGTCATACACAGGCCCATTTGGACGGCGAGGGGGATGATTAATGGCTAAGAACTATTACGACAAGGATTGTCATATCAGTGATATTAAGAACAAGATCATTGCCGTGGTGGGTTATGGCATCCAGGGCCGCGGTCAAGCCTTGAATTTGCGTGACAGCGGCTTAAAGGTCATTATTGCCCAGCGTCCGGGCGGTCCGAATTACGATATAGCCATCAAGGATGGTTTTAAACCAACATCTGTTGAGGATGCGGCCAAAAGAGCAGATGTGATCATCATCCTTACGCAGGACCATTTGCAGGCAGATATCTACAAGAATTCCATTAAACCGTATTTGACCCGCGGCAAGGCCTTGGCTTTTTCCCATGGCTTTAACATCCATTTTAAGTTTATCGTTCCTCCTAAGGATGTGGATGTTTTTATGATTGCTCCCAAAGGACCTGGCGCCTTGGTGCGTCGTCAATATGAAGAAGGCCGCGGGGTGCCGTGCCTCGTTGCCGTGCATCAGAATGCTACAGGCAAGGCATTGAAAATTGCTTTGGCTTACGCCAAAGGGATCGGCGGCTCTCGAGCAGGTATTATCCGTACTACCTTTAAGGAAGAAACAGAGACCGATCTTTTCGGTGAACAGTCGGTTTTGTGCGGAGGGGCTAGTGAATTGATCAAGGCAGGCTTTGAGACGCTGGTTCGTGCCGGGTATCAGCCGGAGATCGCGTATTTCGAATGTTGCCATGAATTGAAGTTGATCGTGGACCTGATCTACGAAGGCGGTATTCAAGGCATGCGTAAACGGGTTTCCGATACGGCAGAATACGGTGATATGACCCGTGGCAAGCGTATTGTGAATGCCCGTACCCGCCAGGAGATGCAAAAGATATTAAAGGAAATCCAAAGCGGAAAATTCGCCAAGGAATGGATGGCGGAAAACAAGAACGGCCGCAGGAATTTCCTTAAGATGCGTAAGCTAGGTGAAAAACATCCAGTGGAAAAAGTGGGTGCCCGACTTCGGAGCATGATGAGCTGGATGAAAAAATAAGAAAGAGGTTACCATTTGGTGTTAGTCATATAAAATTTAAGGGCGGCTTAATAGCCGCCCTTTGTATTTGATAGGAAGTCATTCGTGTTTTATAAAAAATTTAAAAAATGGCTGTTTTACAAGATCCTTCGGGCCATGCTGTGGCATTATCAATCCCTTATCAAAAAAATAAAAACCATTATCATTGATCACTACGGGGATAAGAAGCTGGGTATTGATACGGACGATTTTGTCGAATTTAAGAATATTCCTGAATCTTTTCAAACAGGTGTTTATAAAGACGGCAGGATCTTTGCTTCAACAGGCTATCAGGAATTAGGGCGTTTGGCTGATTATCTTAAACTGGCTGCTAATGATGTATTTATTGATTTTGGATGCGGCAAGGGCCGTGTCGTATTCTTTATTGCAAACAATAAATTAAAAAAAGTCATAGGCGTGGAAATAAAGAAGGAGCTTGTTGAGATCGCCCTGCAGAATAAAGCACTTCTAAACCCTATAACTCCCGTTGAAATCATCCATGAAGATGCAGCCAAGGTCGATGTCCACGAAGGGACGGTTTTCTTCTTTTATAATCCATTTGGCTTAATGACTTTCTCGAAGGTCTTAAGTAATATAAAGGAGAGCTTCAAGAGCCATCCAAGGAACATACGAATTATTTACTATAATATCCTTTATGCCAGTCTTTTGGATAGCCACGATTGGCTGGAAAGGGAAACGACAATAGAAAATGGCTGGGGAATGATTTGGCGTAACAAAGCGGACTATAACAGTGCGTAAATTTATAGCCATCCTAACGGCGAAGATTGTTCAAGGGGCTATCCGGATCACTCAAAAGGGCAGTGGTTCTGCTTTGCCTGGATTGATAGCCCAAAAGATCGATCCTACCATTATTTCAAATTTAGCAGGTATGTTGCCAAAGGGGATCATCCTGGTTACCGGCACCAATGGCAAAACCACAACTGTTAAAATGATCGCCGGCATTTTGAAGGAATCAGGCCTGAGGGTGGTGTGCAACTTTAATGGCAGTAATCTTTCCCGCGGTCTGGCCTCGATGCTTATCCAACATGCTGATCTTGCCGGCACCAGGATGAATGGAGATATCGGTCTTTTTGAGGTTGATGAGGCGGTGATGCCAGAAGTGACGGCAAAATTAAATCCAAATATCATTGTCGTCACAAATTTATTCCGGG
>CAZFON010000010.1:10485-13932 GCA_964520185.1 uncultured Planctomycetales bacterium
TTGACCGTTATGGGGAATTGGATAAAACGGCAGAAATCATAGGTTCGGCCCTGAAATCAGTTCCACAGGCAAGAATGATATTAAATGCCGATGATCCGCTGGTGGCCAATTTATCAACCTATAATGCCAATGTTTCATATTTTGGCATAGATAGCGACTATAAGGCTTTTTCCCAAGGGCCTGTTGACTTACAGCGTTGCTTAAGTTGTAAAGCTGAGTTGGCGTATCATCGTCGTTACTTCAGTCATTTGGGAAATTACTATTGTCCCAAGTGTCATAGGAGCAGGCCCGAGTTGGATTATTTACTAAAAGAGATTTCGCTGACCATGAATGGTTCCTCCGCCCGTTTTATGGCTTCGGGAGCCAATGAAGACATAACCATTAAATTACCGGGATTTTATAATCTGTATAATTCTCTTGCAGCAGCTTCGGTGGCAGAATATATACAGGTCCCGAAAGCGACCATCAGGCAGGCCCTTGCCGCCACATCGGCACCTTTTGGCCGGATGGAAAAGATCTCACTGTCCGATGATAAAAATATTTTTCTTATATTGGTCAAGAATCCGACCAGTTTCATTCAAAGTTTGGATACGTTGGGCCTTTACAACAGGCGCAGCAAGCTATTGTTGGCCCTCAACGATAATCTTGCCGATGGAACTGATATCTCCTGGATATGGGACGTTGATTTCAAGACGGTAAGTGATTTTGTCGAAAAAATATTTGTCAGCGGTTTGAGGGCAGAGGACATGGAGCTGCGGCTTAAATATGCCGGATTTACCAAGAATATGATTGTCAGGGAAAATAAGCTTTCCAGTGCCCTGGAAACGGCAGTTTCTCAACTGGACCAAGGTGAAACTCTTTACGTGTTTCCTACCTATACGGCCATGCTTACGCTCAGACGGGTGCTGGCAGACAAGGCCCTGGTCAAAGGATTGATGGAGTAAATATGCAGCAAAAGATTAGCATGGTCCACCTCTATCCGGATGACATGAACCTCTATGGTGATGGGGGTAATGTCATTGCGTACCAAAGAAGATGTGAATGGCGCGGGATTGATTTTCAGGTGAGAAATGTCAATGTCGGTGATGCCGTTGATTTTTCTGATGTTGATATTATCTTTATGGGTGGAGGGCAGGATAGCGGACAGAAAATTGTGGCTGAGGACTTGCTTGAAAAGGGTGAAGATATCAAGAATGAAGTGGACAAAGGCCTGCCGGCCCTTCTTATTTGCGGGGGGTTCCAGCTATTTGGAAATTATTTTGAGACAGCCGATGCTGTCAGGATCCCCGGGATCGGCATTTTTGATGCTTACACTATAGCAGGCGAAAAAAGGTTCAGCGGTAACATGGTGGTGGATATCACCCCGGTTGCTTTGGAATGGGAAGGCCGTTTTGGGTTAAATCGTGATACGTCCCGGCAAGTAACCCTCGTTGGATTTGAAAACCACAGCGGGCAAACCTTTCTTAAGGGCAATACAAAGCCGCTTGGGCGTGTCGTATGCGGATACGGCAATAAAGGTGACAGCGGCCATGAAGGCGCCGTTTATAAGAACGCTATCGGGACTTATTTGCACGGCAGCGTACTTCCCAAAAATCCATACCTTGCCGACCATTTGATCCTAGCGGCATTGTGTCGTCGCTACGGGAAAGTCAAGCCTCTTTCTTGTATCAATGATACCATCGAAATGGCTGCGCATCAGGCTGCCGAGAAGCGTTGCGAAAGAATAAAAACGTTATCGATTTAATCTAAGGATGGTTCTATTTTATCGAGCATGTCGCATTGAGCCAGGTAAAAGTCCCGGCTTAGGTCGGCCTCGCAACGATGGTTTAATTTCTGCAAATCAATGTTTAAAAGCGTAATAGTCTTATCCTCATCTGGCCGTTCCGCATAGTAACGGCGATAAGCCTCGCCTATGTCATCCCCTCCGGTAATAAAATTATTTTCAAGGACCAATCTGTCAACGGCTAATTGCCGAAGAAGGTTTTTTTGCTTATTTAAGAGTTCAGGCCCGCTATCCATCAACGCATTTTTCATGGCATCTAAAACACCCAAAAAGTAAATTTTTCTATATGACCTGTCGATCGATGGCGTAAGGCTGATCAGTTGATCAAGGTTTGGGCCGAATAACACCTGGGCCGAAGCCAGGTACGCCCTATGCCAGAAAGGATTACAAAATAGGCGGTAATTAAGCACGTCTTTGGTCCAGAAGGAAACAATGCAAGGTTGCGTTTTATTGCCGGAATCAATAAGCATTGTCAGATCATCGATCGAACCGGATTCTTTGACGACGAGATATAAATAATCCTGACAATGGATGACAGCTTCCAAGAAAGGACCTGCCAGGTTTGACCATGCTCGCGCCTGCTCTATCACGGATAAGGGAAGGGCTGGCAGAATCTTTTTGTTGATATGCTCATTACTTTGAGAAAGATTTATTCGGGCCAACTGCCCGGACGCTGTTTGATCCATCCATTTCAGCAAACAAGCACAAGCTCTGGCTATTTCTTCCCGGCCAGACAGCGAGTAAAAATCGTTCACATCAAGGGATTCGCTCTTTTCGCATAATTTTTTTAAGAATTCATCCGGGATTTCTTTAATAAAGGCAGTTCTAGGATTTTTAAAAATATCCACGCCTTCTTGAACGCAAGAGATGTCATGAAGCATAAGGCATATTTTAAATATGATCTTATAAAAATTCCTCAAGCAACTGTTTTCCCAGTGACCAACCATCAAGAAATCATTGATCAACACGTCATACCAATAAATAACTAAAGGGAAAAGGCCGAAGGCTGCCTGAGGAGGCAAAGGATTTGAAAGGAAATCCTTGTTCATGTGTTCACCGGTCAATTGGCGCCATTTTAGCGGATTGAAGATGAAAAAATCTTTTCCTATTTTCTTTATTATTCTCAGGTCACGTTCTGAAAAGACATGCTCCACCTTGGTGATCCGGAAAATGTTTTTCCAACGCCGGGCGTCTTTAAATATCCGTGAAACAACCTCAAATTCACGGGATGGGGACAGGGATTTGAGAAAAATAACGCCATCAATGTCGCTTTCCCCGAACAAATAAGTCCCATCGACCATGCTCCCTTTCACCCAAATGGAATGGATGTCCTGATAACGTTTAAAATTCCGGACAAATCCCCATAAGAGAATATCCTGAAAACAGGAGAAAAGCCTTTGGATCGGTTTTATTCTTTGGGATCTGACGACGGCCAAACGCAGTTGATTGAACACCCCTTTTAATCTAGGTTCCATTGGTTTTGGACTCCCGTTGAAAGCCTCTGCTGCAACTCCAGACAAAATACTTGTTAACTGCCCAAAGAGCAGGGGCCCAAACCCATCCAACGTTTTTGACGATGTTTTTAAAGCTTAAGTCATAATGGAGCCGAAGTTTCCATTGGCCCCATTTTTTCCTTAAATGAAACTCTCCTCTTCCATATCCGT
>CAZFON010000011.1:0-13415 GCA_964520185.1 uncultured Planctomycetales bacterium
CAATAATCAATGACCGTCCTTAAAAAACGGGGCAGACGTTCTTGCTCATCTTTAGCTGGTATAATTATAGAAATATTCTTCATAAAACGAATGAGTCAAAAAAAGAATGGTGCCGAGTCCCAGACTTGCACTGGGGACGCCAGGATTTTCAGTCCTGCGCTCTACTACCTGAGCTAACTCGGCAAGAATGCTTTATTCTACGTAAAAAGCCCAAATTGTCAAATATTCCGGTATATCTTAGGATTCCCTTAAAAATCGGGCCGCCTCCTGCGGAAAGGTGGGCACGATGTGTAATCCGGTCCCCCACTCAAAACCAACACTGCGGGTCAACTTCGGAATGATCTCGATATGCCAATGATAATGCGCCCCATTGGCCTGTCCGAGGGGGACCGTATGTAGATAATAATTATAGGACGGATCTGCCAGGACTTTTTTTACTTTGATAAGCACATCCTGCAAAATCTGAGCCAGATGCGCCGATATGGCGCCGTCCCTTTCGGCAAAATCAGGGCTGTGTCCTTTAGGGATGATCCACGTCTCGAAAGCATAGCGGGGAGCATAAGGGCAAAAAGCCAGAAAAGAATTGTTTTCCATGACAATACGCTCTTTGTCCTGATATTCCTGAGATATCATGTCGCAGAAAACACAACGGCCATGCTGCTGATAATAATATTCCGCACCTTTGAGCTCTTCCAAAACCGTCTTGGGCACCATGGGCAAGGCAATGATCTGGCTATGCGTATGTTCCACCGTAGCTCCGGCGGAAGACCCGAAATTCTTGAAGATCATGATGTATTTAAATCGGCTGTCCCTGGATAATTGACGGAACCGCTCCTGGTACTGGCTTATCACCGCCTGCATTTCATCCTTTGTCAGATCAACGAGGGCTTTATCATGGTCCGGGTTTTCGATCAGAACTTCGTGGGCGCCGATGCCTGTCATTTGATCGTAAACGCCATAGCCTTCTTTTTGAAGAAACCCCCCGCAACTTAGGACCGGGAATTTGTTCTGCACCGTCCTCACCAACCAGCCGGGTGTATTGGCAAGGCTATGCGAAGGCCTCACCGCCCCCACTTCATTGGGCGTCTGGTATTCACGGCCCGGACAAAAAGGACAGATAGCCTGACGGGTAGGCGTGTTGTCGCTCTTCGGGAAATCAGAAGGCCCCTTAGTGTGTTCCGTGTCGATGATGACCCAGCGTCCCACCACCGGGTCTCGTCTAAGTTCCGGCATGGATATCCACCTCTTTTAAAAAATCTGCCGTCATTTCCGGCGGGATAGGACAAATATAAAAACCCGTGCCTCTTTCAAAGCCGGCCACCCTCGTCAATCTCGGCATGACCTCGATATGCCAATGGTAATTATCCTTAAATGAAGAAGATTTTTTGACCGGCGAGGTCTGGATCATATAATTATAAGCGGGGTCGTTTAACCCAATTTTAAAACGCAACAAAATTTCCTTCATGATGGCGGCCAGGGAGCCCTCCCGATCTTTTAAGCCATCGGCAAAATCACAATGATGGGTCTTGGGCAGGACCATGGTCTCAAAGGGAAACCTCGAGGCAAAGGGAGCTATGGCCACGAAATCCTCATTCTCGACGATCAGGCGTTCCTTCTTTTTTAGCTCCTGGCTGATCATATCGCAGAAGAGGCAGCGTTCATGACAATCAAAATATTCTTTGGCGCCCCTGACTTTGTCATTGACGCGCATGGGCAAGACCGGCACGGCCATGATCTGTGAACGGGAATGTCCGATATTACGGCTGCCGGCAGCAAGGCCGTAATTTTTATAGGCTAAAACATATTCGATACAAGGATTCTTGCGGTGATGCTGGATACGCAGGGCATAGGTCTGAAAAACCACCTTGATCTCATCCTCTGAGAGATCTGCCATATTCGCGATATGCTCAGGGGTCTCAATGACGATCTCGTGGCTGCCGTAGCTGTGGGCCACTTCATACATCCCATGATCTTGACGTTCAAAAACCTTAGTATCATCCAAGATCGGGCTGCCGCTTTTAATGACCCTCACCCCGTCGATGGCTGCGACCTCTTCAAAAGCATGGTCCTGACAATAAGGACAATTCTTCGGAGCTGTGACTGTGGGCTGGGGTTCCACGAAGGCCGCAGGACGACGCGCCCGTTCCGTAGCAACAATGGTCCAGCGACCGACTATCGGATCTTTTCTTAGTTCAGACATGAGTGAAATTATACCACGTATTCGACAAACTAAAACAATAAAGAGCCTGGGCTGATCTTATAACCTGACACAAAACTTGAGGCAGGCATCAGTTTTCCGGCCTCCGGCTGTACTTCCTTGACCAAAACTTCCTGGTCAGCACAGGCAACGCAAAAACCGTCCCTGACGACCCTGGTGACCTCTCCGGCGCGAAACCCACCCGGCATCTGTGCGATCGACTCTGCCCGGGAAATTTTAAGCATCTTGTCATTATAAAAAGTATACGCACCCGGCCAAGGCTGAAGGCCGCGTATCTGGTTGATAATGGAGTTTGCGGACTTTCTCCAATCGATTTTACCTATCTCCTTGGTCAATTTAGGTGCGTAGGTCACTGAATTTCCATCCTGCACCTTCAGGGGAAATTGGCCCGTCGGATATTGGTCCAAGGTCTTGACCAAAAGTCCTGCCCCGACGGTGGCCATGCGCTGGCGCAATTGAGCGGCATTTTCCTCATCTCCGATGCCCATGGTCTCCTGGACGATGATCTCGCCCGCATCAAGGGCCAGGGCCATTTTCTGTAAAGTGACCCCCGTTTCTTTATCTCCGTTAAGGATAGCCCAATTGACCGGCGCAGCTCCGCGGTATTTGGGAAGAAGCGATCCATGCACATTGATACAAAGCATCTTGGGGATATCCAGAATTTCCTGCGTCAGGAGCCGGCCGTAGGCAACCACCACGAAAACATCCGCCTGGGCGGATCTCAACGTCTCGACGATACCCGGCATCTTTAAGGTCAAGGGTTGCAGGCAAGGTATTTGATGCTCTAAGGCCATTTGCTTGATCGTCCCTACAGAGATCTTCAAGCCCCTGCCCTGCGGCCTGTCCGGTCCGGTGACACAAACCAGGACCTCATGCTTGTTAGCCAACAAAGCTTGCAAATGCGTTGCCGCAAAATCATCACTGCCGAAGAAAACGATACGCATTTATTTAGTATACTGGCTTGTCCGCTAAGGGTCAATGTTAAGCGTCATGATAACGCGGCTTGGTCGTTTGATCCTGGCGATGGCCGATTTTATAAATGCCACGGCTTGAGGCACATGGTCCGCCTGCACCATCACGTTAAAGCGAAACTGATCGCGTTTGCGCGAAATGGCGTCAGCCAAGGGTGAAGTTATCGTATAGCCTTCCGGTGCTGATCTTTTCAGCTCATCATACGCCTGGCTAGCGGCCTGGCAGGTTGATTTCTCCGATTTGCCGCGCCAGGATATCTTGACCCAATGTTTAAAGGGACAGAAGCCGAATTCTTTTCTTAATTTAAATTCCTCGTCGTAAAAATCCTGCATCTTTCCGGTCGCCAGGCTTTGAAGCACATAATGCTGGCTGTTGCGGGTCTGGATAAATACAACCTCCTTGCTCATGCTGCTCACATGAAGGCCCAGGCTGAAAGCGTTGAATGCGGAACGCATGTCTAAGCGGTTCAATTCCGCGTCAAAATCGATAAATGCCGCTGCCTGTACCTGCCACTTCCCCTGAAAACGTAAAACAGCCTGGGTGGAAATGAGGATATCAAAATCCCCCAGCCCTTTTTTCTCTGCTTTAAGGCGCGCAGGACGTTCAAAGGCAAGGACCCTGGCATTGGAAAAATATTTTTTTAATTCCGTCAGCACCTGCTCGACCCCGATGCCTTGCGAACGCCAGCTCGGTTTCTTACATTTACTGCAAACCGTGTCTCCGGCAAGTGTAAAGGTGCAGTACCGGCAAAGGTATTGTCCCTGGGCCTTTGAAAAAATAAGCGGACTATCGCAACGTTGACATTTCAAGACCTCCCCGCAATCCTCGCAGCGGGTAAGACGATAGGAACCTTTGCGGTTTAAGATCAAAAGGCTTTTTTGACCCGCTTTCAGGGCCGCCTCCAGGGCATCGCGCACCGGCGGAGAAATGAGCCCCGGAATATATTTATAATTGGCTAGATCGATCAATCTTGCCGGAGGGATCTTCGCCTGGGGCCTATCCCTCAATTCCACACGATGCTCATCCGCCCAGGCTTTCAGTTCAACCGAAGGAGAAACGCCTACAAAGGCCACATCAAAGCCGTACATTTTAGAACGCGCCAAAAGCACCTGACGCGTCTCATACATTGGCGTCTGTTCCTGCTTATAGGACGCGTCCTCTTCATCCACCATCATAATGCAATCATATTGGCCGTCGCATTCAAATACCATGGAACGGGTGCCTATCTTTATGGCTCCTCCCTGGAGGGAAGCTGATTGCTGAGAAATGGTATCGGCCCTGAAGGCATCCGGCACCAGAACCAAAAATCGTCCCGTCCTCTTTTGGTCCCGGTATCCCTCGATGATCTCCTGGATCTGGTCCGCGTAAGAATCCGGACGGCACCTATATAAAGAATATTGCGGGGCATGCTCCCGTCGATAGGATGGCTTGAGCTCTTGCTTATTCCTCAACATGGTGCTCAGGGCCTCTCCCAAACTGCAGCCGTAAAAGCCGCAAAATTCCCTGGCAAAAGCCAGGTCCGTCTCGTTAAATACGGGTGACATTTCACTCAGGGACTGGATGGTTTTTATGTTAGCAACGGCGCTTTGGGTCAATAACCCAACCACATACCCCAACCTGGTCCTGGCAGAAAAGGACACCTTCACCCTCATCCCCGCCGTGATACGGCCGGACAGGTCTTCGGGGATCAAATAATCAAAAGGCCCATCAAGAGGCAGATCAAAAACAACCTGTGCGATCATATTAGGGAAATGATATCAGCGACGGCATGAGGTTTGGCCAAAGCGCCCAGCCGTTGCCGCAGCGCTTCCAGCTTTTGAGGGTCGGCATTCCACTCATCCATGGTCCGGGCGATCTCCGTCAGGGAACTCTGTACGGCCAAGGCCGCGCCATAGCTGCTTAAAACTTTGATATTATTGGATTCCTGTCCCGGGATGGCGCTGAAAAACAGCATCGGCAATTTCTTCACCAATGCCTCTGAAATGGACAATCCACCGGGTTTTGTCACCATGACATCGGCAACAGTCATCAATTCATCCATATTATCCACCAGGCCCAGGACGAGCACGTTCCCTTGGGCCAAAGGCTTGAGGCGCTCATATAAGGACCGGTTATTGCCGCAAACGATGAGCAGCTGGTAACTTTTAAGCAGGCGTGTGAGTTCTTCGATGGGCCCCATGCCGAAGGAACCCGTGGCGATCAAGACCGTCCGCACCCCTTGCTGAAGTCCCAGTTTTTTCTTTAAAGCCGCCGTATCCAGCCGTAAGGAAAACTTGGGATCCGTCGGTATACCAAAAGCAAAAACCTTATCGGAACTAACGCCCAAAGCGATCAATTTATTTCTGGTGTACTCACAGGCCGTGGTATAAAGGTCGATCCCCTCGGTGACCCAAATACGGTGTACATCAAAATCCGTCACGCAACAGATGACCTTGGACCTGATCTTTCCTTTGCGTTTGAGATAGCCGCATACTTCCACCGAAAGAAAGTGGGTCGAAAAAATGCAATCAAACTGTTCCTGTATCAAAAATTCCTGCAGGGCCGCGGCATTAAAGCCGTTGTACAGGCGTCGGGCAGCCCTGACCAGGGGCTGCATCCAGGGCAGGTCCAGAACGCTAAAAAAAAATCCCCAGACGCCGGGAAAGCGGGTCACTAAAAAGGTATAAAAGCCGGGATAGTTCTTCTTGAAAAAGAAATTGGTATAATCCAGCGCATCCGCAAAACGGACATCATAGCCCGCTTTGGCTTGCAAGCCTTTGAAAATGGCCTCTGCCGCTTTTTTATGCCCGGCCCCGGCGGTTGCGTGAATGACGAGAATTTTCATTTTGGATGATGGGAACGGCACTTTTAAGATCTTTGACGATGTGATCGGGTTTGACCGTCCAACGGCGCATATAGTGGCGGTCTTCACGGCCTGAAAGAACGAAAATGGTCTTACATCCTGCGTTATGCCCGGTCTTGATATCGCCTTCGGTATCTCCGACGAAGAAGGCCTTTTGCGCATGGGCAATGGTCTTATTCAGGGACTTAAGGGCCTTCTTGAGCATCCCGATGCCTGGTTTACGGCAGCTGCAGCCGGCATCCGAACGGTGCGTGCAATAAAAGCTTTTCCGGATCTTTCCGCCGGCTTTCTCAACGCTTCTGATCATCCTGGCATCGATGCGTTTGAGTTTATCCAACGAATAAACCCCCTTGCCCACCCCTGCCTGGTTGGAGATCACAAAGATCTTAAAGCCGCTTCCCGTCAGCTCCTTAATGGCCTCCACGGAACCCGGTATAAAATGGAAATCTTTGACCTTGGTCACGTAGGCGCCGTTACCCGGGAATTCATTGATGACGCCGTCCCTGTCCAAAAAAACGACCTTCATGAGACTCCTTTAAACCTGTCGAGATAATATCCTTTTTCCTTCATTTCCTTGTATTTGCTGTAAACCGCCAATTCGTTCAAACTGCTCAAGACTGCGGCCACAAAACCAAAATAACCGTCCTTATATCCCTTTTTAGCCACGAAGCGCCTGAAAAAACGGTCCCAGGCGCGCCAAAGGGCCTTGCCCAAAGGCATCTTCCGCTTGTCCGTGTACCACTTAAAAGCTTCCATCGTCGAGTAACGGTTGATCTTGGCCATAAAATCTTCCACATTACGGAAACTGTAATGGAGGGTTTTGCCTTTTAGCGTTGCACCCCGGTAACCTTCCTCCGTCTTTATTCCAGGGTGGATCACATCGTAAGGAGCTTCCGACCATTTCATGTGCTTACGGTTATATAAACGGATATGCGGGCTTGACCAGCCGCCGTGATTTAGCGGCATATCGCCCAAATAATTGACCTGGGGCGCCCAATAATCCGCGATCTTTTCATCCGGCTGTTTCAAAACCTGGGCGATCTCCTCTTTAAGCTCGACGGTCAGTCGTTCATCGCAATCCAAAAGCAAGATCCAGTCATTCCGGGCGTTAGCGGCGCCGAAGTTGCGCTGTTTGCCTTCGATGTCCATGCCCCTCGTAAATAACGCGCTGGTATATTGCAGGGCAATAGCAAGGGTATTGTCCGTGCTCAGGTCATCCACCACGACGATCTCATCGGCAAAGCCGGCGACACTATCAAGGCAATCCTTGATACGGGCGCTTTCATTCTTGGCAATGATGACAACGCTGCAGGCAACAGGCATTTTTATTTTTCCTTTAAAGAGATCTTTCCAAAGCTGCCACCACGGCCTTGATCTGTTCCTGGGCCATGTGCGGGAACATCGGCAGGCTCATCACCTGGCCGGCCACTTTCTCGGCGACGGGAAAATCCCCTTGTTTGTAGCCCAGATCTGCATATGCTTCCTGCAGGTGCAGGCTGATGGGATAATGGATGAGCACTCCTATGCCCTGGGCCTTCATGGCCTCAACCACCTGGTCGCGCTTGGGCGTCAGGATGGCATACGTCTGGAACACATGCGTGCGGTCTTGTTTGGTAATGGGAGCCACGACGCCTTTAAGGTGTTTTAATTCTTGCGCATAAATGGCCGCGTTCTGGGCGCGCATCTGGTTCCACTGGTCCAAATGTTTCAATTTGGCATTCAGGACCACGGCCTGCAGCGTATCCAGGCGTGAATTGGTACCTTTGATCTTGTGCTCATAACGTCCTTGACGGCCGTAATCGCGCAGCATCAGGGCCTTTTCATGAATGTCCTTATTATTGGTCACGATCATGCCCGCGTCCCCCCAGGCTCCCAAGCTCTTGGTAGGATAAAAAGAAAAGCAAGCCACATCCCCCATGGAGCCGACGGGCCTGCCCTTGTAACGCGATCCATGCGCCTGGGCCGCGTCCTCGACGACCTTGATGCCATGTTGATGCGCTATCGCTGTGATCTCGTCCATATCCGCCGGCTGTCCGTAGATATGCACCGGGATGACGGCCTTGGTCTTTTTGGTGATCGCTTTCTGAAAAGAGGCGGGATCGATATTATAGGTGCCAGGTTCGATGTCCACAAAGACAGGTTTGGCGCGGCAAAACGAAACGCATAAGGCCGTGGCGATAAAGGTATGGGTGGGCACAATGACCTCATCGCCTTCCTGGATATCCAGTGCCATCAGGGCCAGATGCAGCGCGTCGGTGCCGGAGTTGACGCCGACACCATACTGAGCACCGCAGTACTTGGCAAAAGCACCTTCGAAAAGATGGGCCTGCTCGCCTAAAATATAATCGCCTTTGTCGTAAACTTTTTTGAACCCCGCTTCCACTTCTGCGACGATCAAGCGGTTTTGCTCTTTGAAATCAATAAAGGGAATGTTCATAAAATACCTTGGACCTTTCTATAAACTTCATCGACGGACAGATCCTGCAGGCAGCTGATGTGGCTACAGGCCGGCATACGAAAACGGCGGTAACAGGGCTGGCAGGGCAACCCCTTGCCAACGGTCAGGTGTTCTTCAGGAGGATAAGGGCCGTATACGTTTGGGTCCACCGGGCCGTAAATAGAAACGGCTTTCAAGCCCACGGCCACCGCCATGTGCACAGACCCCGCGTCATTGATAACGGCCGTGCGGCATTGCTTAAAAAGCGCAGCCAAACCCCATAAAGAGGTTTGGCCGACCGCAACATGCACCTGACTGCGCGCCGTTCGTGCAACTTCACGACACAGGTCTTCATCCTTTGGATCTCCTAACAGTATAATGGCAGCGTCGAAATTATCAATGATTTTGTCCACTAAATGGGCATAATTGGCGGCCCCCCAAAGCCTGTACCTGGCCTGGGATCCCCAACTGGCTCCTCCTCCAGGGAAGACCGCCACCAGGGGTTTAGCGTCATCCACCTTATTTTTCACAAGCCATTCCCTGGCCCATTGGATATCCGCCGCAGGAATGCTAAGGGACAAATGCCGGTCCATGACAGGCACCTCAACAAATTTCAACAGGTCCAGAAAGTAATCCACCACATGCTTATCTTCAAAGCCGGTCAAGGCAATGGCATAATTTAAAAAATTACCCCGTCCGCGATAATTATACCCGATGCGCTTCTTGATGGCGCCGGCCCAGGCAAGGAACCCGAAGGTGCTGTTAAGGGAAAGATCAAAGACCACCTCAAAACGCTCCCGTCGGATATCATGGATCAACCCCAGCCATTTTTGCCAGAACGTAAGAGGATTTTGACGGTACGCTTTGACGAAAAGGTCCCGGTCGTAGACAAAAACTTTATTGAGATCCCGGTTGGCCCCAAGAAAATCCGCCGTGCGGCCATTGGCCAGATAGGCTATGAACGCCTTGGGATAGGCCATGCGCAGGTTCCTGATAATAGGGGTGGTAAATAAAACATCCCCTATGCCGTAAGGATTAATGATCAGTATCTTTTTAAGGTCCATCATAGGATCTTTTCCTTGCCCCGTCTCCAGGTTTTGGTACGCACCCTGAACCACCATAAGGGGTTCCACCAATAGCGGCGGACGATGTTCCGCCGATCTTCCTGACTGGCGGCATGCTGCCTGACCAAGTCCTGCATCGGTGCGGGATGGGTCCCGAAATAAACAGGAAAACGCCCAAGGTCCCCATAATCATAGGCGGCCTTTTCTTCTTTTTCATTCAACTGGCTGAAAAACCCGAGGGCATGGGCGTTCTTGCGCCTTAAGCTCATGATCTGCGGGTCCTGGACCCAGCCGTAGTGGTAAATAAAAAAGGGGGTCTTAAGCGCCGTTAATGGTGCGCCGCCCTTATGCCTGAATCCCCATGCACCGTCGTGGGTCTCATATCGTCCGTTGTTCCTGATCACCCGGATCTGTTTCTGGAACCATCCCCTGTCGATGCGGTAACGGTAAAAACTACCGTAAAAATGGAGCCAGCGGAACTGAAAGGCGTTGACCTTCGGGTCATGGAGATAGCGCTGCATGAATTCCTTAACGCGTGCAAGATCATCCTCGTGTACCAGCTCATCCGTCTGGTTATAAAACACCCAATCCCCCGTGCATTGGCTTATGGCAAAGTCCGTTTCCACGGAGAGCACTTCCTGTCCCATGGACATGTCCCATACGCGTTCCAAAATCTTTATCCGTGGATCATGAAGGGATTGTACCAGTTCAAGGGTGCCGTCATCGGAATCCCCCACGTTGACGATATATTCGTCACAAATAGGCAGCACTGACCGGATCGCTTCCAGGACCGGATATCCGTGCCTGATGGCATTGCGTACGATCGTTACCCCGCTTATTTTCATGGAACACCCGCCCCCTTAAACATGTTCATAAACGCGCAATGTCTCCCGGGCCGTCTTTTCAAAAGAAAAATCCTGTGCCCGTTTGAGCCCTGCCAGCTGCAAAGATCTTTTCATGGCCTCGTCTGTCAAGACCTGCTCCATGGCTTGTGCCAGGTCTGAGGTGCTTTTAGGGTCTACGGTCAATGCCGCCCCGCCGGCGACCTCTACGCAAGACGATGTGCTTGAAGTAATGACCGCCGCCTGGCAACAGAAGGCCTCCAGGATAGGGAACCCGAATCCTTCATATAGCGAGGGAAAGACAAAGACCTCGGCCAGGTTATAAAGCTTCCGCAGCAGCGCATCGTTGATAAAGTCGGTAAAAACAAGGTCCTGCTGAATACCCAGTTGTTGGATATGCTCTCCGATATTTTCCATCATCCAGCCCTTCATACCGACGATAACCATTTGTCCCTGGAAGACCTTCCTGTCCTTCAGGACAGCGAAGCTTTCAAGCAGTCCTTTAAGGTTCTTTCTGGGTTCAATGGTCCCCACATACAGAACATAAGGCCTATCGATGCCGAGTCTTTTAAGTTCCAGCTTCGCCTCCAGATGCTCCTGCCCGGATAAGGGATAAAAGACACCATGGTCCACCCCGTTATAAACCACCTCTGTCTTATGCGGGGGTATATCAAAAAAACGGCGTAGATCGCTGCGGGTACTTTCAGACACACAAATGATCTTGTCCGCCTTGGAAGCGATAAGGCGCATGTGCTTTTCCGTAGTCTCAATGGTTTGCGGTGTATGCGCCTGCGGACAAACTTTATAGATCAGGTCATGGACCGTAAAGACCAGTTTCCCCATGGGATGCTCGACGTGGTCCGGGCAAGGGTAGTGATAAAGGTCATAGCGACGGACGGGTACGCCCTGGTTCAAATAATCCGGATATCTTTTTAAGTTCTTAAAGCCTGAAAAATCCGGCAGCTTCCGTTTAAGATCAAACAACCCTTTAGGGGTATGAAGGATGTATTCATTGACCTGATCAATGGTCCCTAAACTGTCCAGCAAATGGTAGGTGTACCGGCCGATGCCGGTACGCTGGCTTAACAGGATGGAGCGGCAATTGATGGCTATACGCATGGATTAAACGGCATGCCCTTTGGAGGCTAGAAATTTCGACACAACGTCGATGACATACGCGCATTCAGTAAGACCGATATCCTGATGGCATCCGATATGCGTGCCATGGTCCGAGGCATATTCCGACTCGGGAAAATCCCCTGACCGGTGCCCCATGAACTGATAACTGGCTGTCTGGGTGGGAATGGAATAGAACAAGTTGCGCGAATCAATGCCTTCTTTTTCCAAAAAGGTGACAAATTCATCCTTGGTGAAATTAAACCCCGGTTTAAGGATGATGGAAAAAGCATGCGGTCCCAGGACTTCATGTTTTTCTTCTCTAAGATACCAGAAATATTTATCGAATTTCGCAAAAGCTTTGATCAAATAGCGCACGTTCTGTCTTCTTTTCTCAAGGATGTCCCGGAATATCTCGATGTTCCCCAGCCCCACGGCAGCTTCGATCTCGTTCATCTTGGCGGAAAACCCGATGCGCTTGAATTGAAATTTCCCTTCGATACCATGGTTACGCAGGGACCGCGCGGCCTGGGCCATCTGCTCATTATTGGTAATGATCATGCCCCCTTCGATGGTGGTCACGATATGGGCGGCGTACAAAGAAAAGCAGGCCATGTCGCCGATGGCGCCGATCTTTTTGCCCTTATATTCGGCCCCATGCGCCTCCGCGGCGTCCTCGATGACATAAAGCTTGTGTTTGCGGGCCACGGCCATGATCTCGTCCATGGCGGCAGGCTTGCCCATTAAATGCACCGGCATGATCGCGCGCGTACGCGCAGTGATCGCTCTTTCGATCTTTGAGGGATCAATGTTCAATGTTTCGCGTTGAACATCGACGAAAACCGGCGTGAACCCCGCTTGCAGGACGGCATTGCCCGTGGCCACGAAGGTCAGGGCCGGCACGATGATCTCATCCCCCCGTTTGGCACCGAGATCATAAAGCACCGCGCAGGCAATGGCATCGGCATCCGTGCCGCTGGATACGGCGACACCGAATTTAACGCCGAAGAGGCCCGCAAATTTCTCTTCGAATTCCCTGACGTATTTTCCCTTGGTGAGCCAGCGATGGTCGATGGCCTCATTGATGAGCTTCCGGGCCAGGGGGGTGATGGATATCGTCCCAAACGGGACTTTATACCCGGACTTTGAAGCCTCCTGCCCGTCCTTGATGGCTGTCGTCTTATTAAAATCCATATTATTTTAAACTCTTCAGATGTTCCTGCGCCCAGGAGTAGCGCTCCGGCGTGCCGATGTCGATGAATTTATTTTCCACTTCAAAAGCGTAAAAGCCTTGGCCCACCAGATGCGGGAAAAAATCGTACTCGATAGAAAATTTGGCTGGTGTTTCCACTAAAGAAAACACGTCCCGTTCAAAACAATAGGTGCCGGTATTGATAAAGGCCGGTGCCGCCACCGGCTGCTTTTCCTTGAATGCGTTGATGGCCCCCGTTGTACTGACTTCAATGGTCCCGTAATCGCGCGCATCAGGCATCAAGGTCACGGCCAGGGTCGCTTTCGATCTTTGCTTTTGATGAAAATCGATCAAACGGCGATAATCGATCACACAAAAACAATCCCCGTTCATGGCCAAGAACCGGTCGGTCTTCACATGAAGGGAGGCTTGCTTGATGGCTCCTCCCGTTCCCAGGGGAGAATCTTCCAGCGAGAAAATGATCTCACGGTCCCGGTACTTCTGTTTGAAATACGACTCAACCCCGTCTGCGCCATGGCCGACACATAAAATAAAACGCCTGCCGCCCTGGGAGGCGATGTAATCGATCAATATTTCCAAAAAAGGCTGACCATTGATCTTGGCCAGGACCTTCTGGGTATCGCCGGTGACTGATTTCAGCCGTTTACCTAATCCACCGGCAAGGATGATCACGCCGATGAGATACGGCATGGCGAGGTTTTCTGCATGGAT
>CAZFON010000012.1:0-10870 GCA_964520185.1 uncultured Planctomycetales bacterium
AATGGCTGCCTTCGATAAAATTTGACGAGAGATATCTTTATGCAAGGAATTCCCATCCGTTCCGCCATAGTTCGGGCGCAGAAATAGATCTGCATTGGCACATGTTGTTTGGTTGCCGTTATCCCGGTGCCGATGATGATTTTTGGCAAGGGGCCATACAAAAAAGGATGGGTGAAGCTGCCACTTGTATTTTAAATCCATCGGACCAGCTTTTGCATGTCTGCGTTCACGGCACCATGAGCCCTAAGCCCGCACATCTGGAATGGATAGCTGATGCGGCGGCTGTGATCCGGACCTCTTCAAATACAATTGACTATGACAGGATCGTTAGTCAGGCGAAAAAACATGCTTTGGTAGCGCCTGTACGGGATGCCCTCAATTATATCAAAGGACTCTTGGCGCTTCCGGTCCCTGACAAGGCCCTACAAGCCCTTCAAAAAACTCACGTATCTAATTTTGATCGGATAAAATTCAGGATTTTGGCCCGGCCGCGGGGTGCGTTATTTTATTTTATTTATTACTCGGAATACTCAAACAGGATCGGGACCAAAGGGTTATGGGAAAGAATGACCGGTTTTCCGTCATTTCTTAAGTTAGTCTGGCATTTGAATAGTTTAAGGGAAATACCAAAAGTGATCTTTGAAGGGTATAAACGAAAGATCCTGAAGCAATGACAGAAGCAAGTCTAAAATTAATATTAAAAACGCGTCATTTTAAATGCCTTACCAAGGCGACGGTGGAAATCCATACTTTGACGTGTCATCGTCATATTTTCATGTATTTGTTGGCCATTAAATCACTGCTGAGGTTCAATGACCATATATCTGTGGTTGTTCATGATGATGGAAGCCTAACTAAGGAAGATGAGTCCTTGTTAAAGGAACATATTGAGGGCATTTTGATCATAAAAAGATCTCTTGCCGACCGCCAAATAGATGAGATCTTAAAGAATTATCCGGTATTGCGGGAATATCGCAAGAACCTTCTTATCTTGATACAGGCGCTCGACTATGTACTCCTTTCCCGATCTGAAAAGATCATATCCCTGGATTCAGACACAATATTCTTGAAAAAGCCTGAAAGATTGATCAAATGGGCATTCAATGATAACAAAGAGATGCTGCATTTATATGACCAAAGGCCTCATGGGCAAAAGAGGATGTTATCAAGATTGGGATTAAGTTATCCTCCTCATTTTTGTGCGGGATTGTTTTTTTATTACAAGGTCATTATCGATCTTCCCCGCATAGAATATCTTTTAACCAGGATAAAACGTGCAGACTGGTTTATTAGCCAGAATATCCTTTCCATTCTTGTCCATCAGCCGGGTGGATATAAGGTGGGTCCGTTAGATACCAAAGATTACCAGGATGGGAACAGCATCAGAGAGGGGGCCGTGTTCCGACATTACTGGTCAAGCGTCATGGGTACTGGATGGTATAATCCCAGAAGCGCTTGGCACAAGTTCAATAATTCAAGAGTTTACGGCAGGGACTGCAAGCAAGTCCTCAGGAAGTTGACTTAACCGCAAGAGTGAGGATTCAAGTTCTTTACATCTTTCCCGCAAGTCGAAATCATGTGCGCTTTTAAGGGATCCTTTTTGTAGTTGATGCCGCAAGGTTTGATCATTGATGGCTTTGTCTAGGTTAACGGCCAGATCACGCCAGTTTTCAACAGGGCTGACCAATCCTGTAATGTTATGTTGCACCATACTCATGGGTTGGGTCACCACCGGTACGCAACCGCAGGCCATCGCCTGCATGGTCAAAATATTAAATCCCTCGTGCCTAGAGGCAGAGAAATAAATGTCTCCGGCGCTTAAAACATCCCGCAGGTCCTCTTGTGATAAGAACCCAAGATTCGAGATCTTAACACCGTTCAATTTCTTTTCTATGAACGATTCATTTCCTATGGCCCATAGTTCCCAATTCTGAGAAGATGTCATTTGCCCCAAAGTTATTAATGCTTTGCGTGCAATATCCAGCCCCTTACGGTAATCCTGGCGCACAAAAATGATAACGACTACAGGCTTTTGGCGCAAAGAGATGAATTTCGAATCATTATTCTTGAAAAATTTGGTCAGGTCGATCCCGTTCTTAACGATCATATTTTTATTTGGTCTGACAGAAGGATTTATTTCCCTCGCCAAATGTTCCGAAGCGTAGATGGAATGGACATGTAATATATGGTTACACAGCCAATAGGCGATGCGGGTCAAGATCCTAAGGCTCCAGGAACGGTAATAACTGACATCATAGTCTTGAGAGAAGTATAAGACCTTTTTGTTGTTCTGACCCCAAGCCAAACATGCCATGATGATCAGATCGACATAAAGTAAATCTGTTTGAAATCTCGAAGACAAGGCGAAGAATATGGTTCCCAGGATCCCTTTATGGGGGATCTTTTTGAACTTAATTTTTGGGTCAATGGGGAATTCAGTATTCACCACATTGGCCCAATAAGTGACCTGATGTCCCTGTTTAAGAAGGAATGAGCTATAATCGAGGGAGATGAGGTCAGACCCGCGGTTGTGGATAGAATGTCGAAGGAAGGTTATATGCATACATTTAGAAAAAGCATCAATTCTTATATATAATATCTCAATAAAACCATAATGATAAATCATTTGTATTATAGTTAGTCCCGTTCAAGCTTAATTTGGGCGGGTTACGAACGGAGATGTTGGGTGGATGAAAATATAAAGGTCCTTTACGATATATCCGTTCTTGGCGAAGGCTGGCACTATCCCATCACACGGACCGGAACATTCAGGGTCAATGAAGAGATCCTCTATGCCCTTAAGGCTTCCGGGCAATGTGATCTACGGTATAGTGCCAATAATAACAATCTGTACTGGTATTTTGCCGCCGAGTATCTACGCCACAATCCGCGATTCAACGCTCATGACAGGCTTTGCGGGAATAAATGGTTAGAAGCCGCAAAAGGGCTGCATGGAATTTTAGTCAAAACAAACAACGTGGCCATCGAAAATTTTGGAGCAAGGACCTTAAATATTTTTGAACGGTGTTTAGTGGATCCCAAGGCAATAGCATGGGCGGAGATATTCCATATGGGATTTTATTATCCTCTTCCCTCGCAGATCAAAGAGGCTGATCATTTAAAGAAATTTCTTTTTGTGCATGATCTTGTTCCTATTTTGTTTCCGCATCTTTCTACCCCCCAAACTACGGCCACATTAATGTATAATTTTGAAGAAGCCCATAAGAACAGTTGGTTTTTGTGCAATTCTCATTACACAAAGAAAGATTTATGTGAATATCTGCCTGAATTAGACCCTAACCGTGTGTTTGTTCTACATTTGGGAGCTTCCGATTCATTTTATCCGTGTCAGGAACCTGGGGGGAAGAAGCAAGTGTTACAAAAGTACGGGATCTTTGATAAGACTTATATCATAAGCGTGTGCACCTTTGATATTCGAAAAAATCTTGCCCATCTTATAAGGTGTTTTAAAGATCTTGTGCGGCAAGAGGAACTGGAGGACCTGTGCCTTGTGCTGGTAGGAAGGGAAGGAGAGCGCCGAGGCGAGATCTTCGATGAATTAGAATGTGATATGAAAGACAGGATCATCATCACAGGACATGTCGAGGATGAAGAATTGGCGCCTCTTTATAGCAATGCTATTGCTTTTGTCACCCCATCGCTCTATGAAGGTTTCAGCCTTCCGACCCTGGAGGCCATGCAGTGCGGTGTGCCCGTGATCACATCAAATACATCGGTTTTCCCTGAGGTGGTCGGGGATGCGGGTATCATGGTAGACCCTAAGGACAAAGACGCATTATGCCAAAGCATATTGAAGGTTTATAAGGACGAGACTTTACGCAAGAGCTTGTCAGGGAAAAGCATCGAACGAAGCAAGATGTTCAGCTGGACAAAATGCGCTCATGAGCTTGTTAGTGCCTATAGAACGGTTTTAAGGAAATGATAATTTATTTGGAGATCCTTGAGTGGATGAAAATATAAAGGTCCTTTACGATATTTCTGTTCTAGGTTTGGGAGGGCTCTGGCCTTTCTCACGGACCGGAATTAACAGGGTCATTGAAGAAATGCTCTATGCTCTTAAGGCATCCGGACAATGTGATATTTTTTATTGTGCCAATAATAATAGTTGGTACTGGTATTTTGCCACTGAGTATCTCCGTAAGAACCCGCATTTCAATGCCAGCGATCGTCTTAGCGGGAATGAATGGTTAAAGGTCACAAACCGGATCCATGGATTATTAGCCAAAACAAAGAACGATGCCATCGAACGTCTTGGAGCCAGGGCATTAAATGTTATTGAACCGTATTTACTGGACCCCAAGGCATTAAGAGATGCAGAGATATTTCATCTTGGATTCTTTTATCCTCTTCCGTCCCAAATCAAGAATGCCAAACATTTAAAGAAATTTATTTTTGTGCATGATATCATCCCTATTTTATATCCCCATTTTTCCAGCCGTGATGCAACAGCAACGTTGATGTATAATTTAGAAGAAACCCACAAAAACAGCTGGTTTTTATGTAATTCTCATTACACTAAAAAAGATTTATGTGAATATTTGCCCATATTGGACCCTGCACGCGTTTTTGTTTTGCATTTAGGTGCCTCTGAGTTGTTTTATCCTTGTCATGAGATTGATAAAAAGAAACATGTTTTACAAAAATACGGAATTTTTGATAAGCCGTATATCATCAGTGTCTGCACTTTAGATCCGCGGAAAAATCTTGTCCATCTTATCCGGTGTTTCAGGGATCTGGTCCGTCAGGAACATCTGGAAGACCTGCGTCTGGTGTTAGTAGGAAGAAGAGCGGATGGCTATGACGAAGTTTTCAATGAAGTAGAAGGGGAAATGAAGGATAAGATCGTTGTCACGGGATATGTGGAGGACGAGGAATTGGCGCCTCTGTACAGCAATGCAATAGCGTTTGTCACCCCATCGCTATATGAGGGTTTTAGCCTTCCGACCCTGGAGGCCATGCAGTGCGGTGTGCCCGTGATCACATCAAACACAACGGTTTTTCCTGAGGTAGTTGCGGATGCGGGCATCATGGTGGACCCGAAGGACAAAGACGCGTTATGCCAGGGCATATTGAAGGTTTATAAGGACGAGACTTTACGCAAGAGCTTGTCAGGGAAAAGCATCGAACGAAGCAAGATGTTTAGTTGGACAAAATGCGCTCATGAGCTTGTTAATGCCTATAAGACAGTATTAGGGAAGTAGTTATGGATCAAGTCATCAAAGGGTCCGGTCTTGTTATTGTTAAGGGAAGATCTATGAGTCCGTTCTTAAAGGATGGAGATGCGCTCGTAATGATGCCGGTAAAAAATGAAGATATTCATATCGGGGACATTGTTATCTGCAAGTTAGAGGACAGATTTTTTGCCCGCAGGGTATTTAGAAAAAATGAAGATAGTATCGAAATAGGCCCTGATGTCCGCCCTGTGGGAGCCAGTGTTAAGAGGGAGGCTCTGTTGGGTAAGGTTGTCGAGCGTAAACGTAAAGGCTCCTCGATCAATTGTCAAGCTCAAAGGTGGGGGGTTTACACACGATATATTCTTTTAAATTATTCAATGAGAAAAATTGTAAAAATGGTGTGTGGTTCTACAGCAGACATACTAAAACGGTGTGTTGGCCTGAAACATTACTTTATTCTTAGAAATTTATTGGCGGGGATTGTGGGGAAATTGCCTTTAGGTGTAGTGAGATGGTTAAAGGACATTCTTTATTAAGAAAAGAACTATACGGCGGCAATGATCAGTTTTTCGAGTTTTTCGTATTTGGTCACGGTTGGCGGTTCATATTTTTCTGTTTGTTTGTTGCTTGCGGGGCTTTTTTGATCACTGGATGGCGGGGTTTTTGCAGTGCTGTTTATTTTCTTTAAAAGATTGTTCTTGGTAAGGTTTGCGATCAATTTATTTATGTCTTCATTGATCTCTTTTTCATTTTTTTGGTAATGCCGGGCGGTTTGGTTAACGATATCTTCTAAAGCCAGCTCGTGGTCTGTTAAAGATCCCCAGATAAAGGTGGCTATTTTGTTTAAAGTATAAAAGTAACTGTTCTTTTTGTTAATGATGATGGCTTCACCGTCGAGGACGCGAAAAGTAACGGCTTCTTTATTGACTGTAAATTTCATAGGTAATATACTATCCGTCTTGTTTTATTAGTCAATAAAATTATAAGGAGCTTAAAGTGTTTAAAAAGGATGGGCCCGCCCCAAGTTGGGATTTCGGGGCAATAGAAAAAGAAGCTATGAACGTTAACCCTAAGCACAGGCTCTCGGTGGGGTTAGGGGATTGGGGATTGAAGTTATTCTCGACAAAAAAAGGCTATATTAAAGATTTTAATGTTTTTTTAATGCAAAAGATCATGGTCTCATCCCCTAAAAATGATAGTAAAAAGAGCATTGAAATTTATATGATAGATGCGAAAGACAATTCAGAGGCTTTTCGCTATAAGAACCTTGTTCCTGGGCACAGGTTCGGCAGCAACATGAGCCGCCACGCTGACACATGGGTTCTGGTCACCCTTTGGTTCAGGGTGTTCATGTATAGAGATAAGAATACAGTCAAAATAGCCGCTTTTATAAAAGAATCAAAACTCGATCGTGTTAAATTTAAAGAGTACTTGCAGGTCTTGATCCATAAGGTCTTTTTCCTTTTTGACATTTTGATCGTGCATTCTGCCTCCGTAAGATTTCATGGCAAGACATATACGTTTATCGGAGAGCGGGGGGCCGGTAAATCCACCATTTGCCTGAAGCTTGCCAAGCAAGGGGCCGCCATCATTTCTGAGGACCATACCTTGATAAGAAGGCGCGGGAATAAGTTTTTTGCTGCCGGTTTCGAAGATCTTTCCAGGGTGGCGCAAAAATCCGAGAAACATATATTCAAGCGCCCTATCAACTATAAAACCCGTAGGATCGGCGGGTTTTTTAAGAAAGAATTTCCTTTAAAAAATTTCTTTAATTGTGAATTCTACCGGGAGTTCCCTGTAGGGCTTCTTTTTTTTATTCACTGCGGGAACAATTTACATCTAAGGCCGATCTCCCGGCAGGAAGCTGTGGTTAAATTAATGAGAATGACAAACCCATTGTTTAGAATTAACCGGCCTGAAGATTATGATGCATACATAAATTATTTTTATACATTAGTGAGGAATGTAAAAGTTTTTGACTTACAACGAACTCAGAACATTGAAGAATTAGACCTGATGGAAGACCTGATCAGAAAATGTTAAAGATCGCCAGTATTATCAACGGGGGATATCCTATTGTAGGCGGCGCCCAAATGGGCAATATCGCTTTTTTAAAGAGTTTGTCGCTTCATTTCTCATATGATTGTCATATCTATACTGATTCAAAATTCAATCTCCGGCGCTCGTACGGACCCGTCAAATTAAGCACGTTCCGGGATTTCGAAGAATTGAAACTGATGCTGCGGCGATACAATCCGGATTTGATCAAGGGTAATTCGTTTCACAGCTCTTATGCGGTGAAATTGGCCAGGCAATTGAATATCCCTTCGATAGTCTATATGCATGATTATTCTTGTTGCCCTCCCAGCAGGCAAGAAGAGAAGGCTTGGAAGTTGGTCAGTCCAGGAATATACTCTGCTGATACAGAGGTGGATCTTATCTTAAACCACGCGGATCTCGTTTTAGTCAATTCGTATCATTTACAAGATAGGTTTAAAAGACAATGCGGGATCACCCCAAGTGTCATTTATAACGAATTCGACCAAGATGAGTTTTTAGTTAAAGATCCGCTTTTATCTAATGATGGTTATATCACTTCTGTTGACAGCGTCTGGCCGCACAAAGGATTAGATATAATAATGACTTTGGCCAGGATTTTTAAGAAAGAGAGATTTCTAATTACCATACGGGATGATTTTAAGAACCATTACTATTTGAAATGTTTAGAATCATTGAAGGGCCAGAGCAATATTACCTTGGTATCTTTTGGTCCCATCAAAAATTACCTTCGTTTGAGTAAAGTTGTTTTGGTCCCTTCTCAATGGCCTGAACCTTTTGGCCGGATCGCCGTAGAAGCCATGGCCTGCGGAATCCCTGTCCTGGCCAGCCGTTGCGGGGGACTGCAAGAAATAATCGGTAATTCTACTTTAGGGATAAAAGATTTCAGGAACAGTTCTGCCTGGCAAAATAAACTCAATGAGCTTTTAACTTCTCCCCGGGTTCGTGCATTCAATGTAAAGGAAGGCAGGGGTCTCTCGGAGAAATATTTAAAAGGCAGATCAATACATAAATTAAACAGCTTAATTGAAGGGGTTATAAAGAACTATAAAAAGATGTATGGTCCACAGAAAACAATAGCTCTTTGCGGCGGGACCACCCAAAGATCAGCCTATGCCCATATCAATGCAGCCTGGTCAGGGATCACAAAGACGGAAGGCAGGCGTTCCATTGTTAATCTTAAGTATCCTATGGATTTTTCTGCCCTTCTCATTGATTTCTTCATTCATCATGATTACTCTCAGGACCTCAAAAAAGTACTCTTGCCTCCGGAGGGTAAGTTTATCGCTGTAAGGACCTGGGATTTTGGCAGGTTCCCAACGGCATGGATCAAGAAAATCAATGAAGAATGCGATCAGCTTTGGGTACATACCCGATGGGTCAAAGAACAAGCTGTTAAAAGCGGGATCCCCCAAGAAAGGGTAAAGGTTGTGGCCCACGGGATCGATGAGAAGATATTTAAACCTGATGGCAAAACCTATGCCCTTCCTACATCCAAGAAGTTTAAATTTATATTTGTCGGCGCCACGGTGGAAAGAAAGGGCGTAGATATTTTACTTAAGGCTTATAAAAAAGCTTTCAGCCACAAGGATGACGTGTCTTTGGTCATCAAGGACAATAAGAGCGATGATCTTTACGAGGGGTTAACGCTCAAGAAGAAGATCTTAAAGTCGGCAAAGAACAAAAGTAATCCTGAAATTATTTATATAGATGATTATTTCTCCTCACAGGACCTGGCCGGATTATATCGGGCTTGCCAAGCGGGGGTTTTCCCTTATAGGGCAGAGGGGTTTGCCTTGCCCATATTAGAATCCATGGCCTGCGGGACCCCGTGCATCGTCCCTCATTTCGGCGCTTGCCTGGATTATTGTAATGGATCTAATGCTTTTTTAATGCCGGTCAAAAGGATTTGTGTTCCAGTGGGGCGAAGTTTTTTAGTAAATCGGCTTGGGTTCAAGGAAGAGATAGAAGAAATAGATATCTGTGAGGTCCTGGTAGATACTCTGGCGGAGCACATGAAAATGGTTTATCTTTTATCTGAACAAGAATTGCAGAAAAAGGCCCTTGCAGCGGCAAAGACCGCCCACGGGCGATTTAAATGGTCGGATACGCTGGTGCAAATTAAAAAATGCCTTCAAGAGGCAGATAAATATAAAGTACCTGTCAGGTTATTACGGGAAAGACAACATAACGCACAATTTAAAGGCAATCTTGAATTGATAGAAGAGGCAAGAAAAATGGATTTTTTTAATCAATCCAGGCTAAAGAATGGTTCATTTAACTATTATTATGATATATTAGATAGGCATAAATAAAGTATTTGAAAGCATGATTTTGGTATGGAGAGGTGGCAGAGTGGTCGAATGCGGCGGTCTTGAAAACCGTTGCCTCGCAAGGGGCCGTGAGTTCGAATCTCACCCTCTCCGCCAGATTTTTGAAAGAAAATCGGGCCTGCGAAGCAGGTCCTCTATATTGACGGTTCCCTCATCTTTGTTATGCTTGCCTAAAACAATTTGAAGAGATAGTATATTGAAAGTTCAAAAGGCCTGTTCCCCTTAATTAAGGGAGACGCTATATGACATTTCTTAAAAAAATTTCCAATCTTCCCCCCGTGTTTTTGTCTTTAATTATTGCTTTTATTTATGCCATAATCGCTTATATTTCCCTTCAATTAGCTGTCGGTAGTACAAACGCTTCTCCAGTCTGGCCTGCATCGGGTTTTGCTTTCGTGGTTATTTGGTATTTAGGATACGATGTTATTGCTGGGATATGGCTGGGGGCTTTTGCTGCTAATTTAACCATTTTTATTCATCATGGCTGGACCCCGGTTACCGCGTTATCCGTGGCAGCGTTGACAGGCATCGGCAACAGCATAGAAGCTTTATTCGGTGTTTTCCTTCTGCGTACCTTTACCGAAGAGGCCTTTCAGTTATACAAAATCCGTGATATTTTTAAATTTATTTTTGCGACTCTGGTGGCTTGTTTGCCCAGCGCTACCATTGGGACATCTGTTGTTTATTTCATTCATCCTGTAGCGAACATTCCTTTTGATATGGTTTGGTTTGTCTGGTGGCTGGGAGATGTCATCGGTATTTTAGTCTTTGCGTCTGTTTTTTTGACCTTCCATCGCAAGCTTTGGCGGATACGTTCATTGCGCGACTTTTTGGACATCAGTTTGGCAATCCTGGTTTTAATCTGCATTAATACCGGTATCTTCATGGGAATATTCCCGGAATATGGGTTTTATTCCCATGTGACTTATTTGGTCGTGCCGTTCGCCATATGGGCGACGTACCGTTTTGGTTTTCCTGGGGCAACGTTATCCATCATCATAACATCAACTATCGCGGTTTTGGGGTCTGTCCTTCATCTGGGGCCTTTTATCGGTCAACACGTGCCGGAAAACCTGGTCATTGTGGAATGCTTCATAGGCGTTATCTCGGTGACTGTCCTGAGCCTGGGTGCGGCCTTGTATGAACGCCAGGAATACGAAGAAAAAATAAAATATAACGAAGCCCGTTACAGAAGCGTTGTGGATAACTCCTTTGACGGCATCTCCATTGTTAATGCTGAAGCTAAATATCTTTACAGCAGCCCGTCGGTCAGGCGCATTTTAG
>CAZFON010000012.1:10880-13342 GCA_964520185.1 uncultured Planctomycetales bacterium
ATGAGCCTGAAGAACTTTTAGGACATTGCCTGTTTGACTATATACATCATGATGACCTGCCTGCCGTTCTTCAGGTGTTTCAAGATCTGGCAAAGAAACCGGGTAGCCGCGCCAGCGCCATATGCCGTGTAAGGCATAAGAATGGCAACTGGCCCTGGATTGAAGGTACAGGGCATAATCTTATATTTGATCCGAATATCGCGGCCATTGTCATCAACTATCGCGATATTTCCGAACGCAAATTATATCAGGAGCGCTTTGAAAAGGTGGTTGAGTTTTCTCCAGTGGCTAATGTGATGGTCAACAATGAGGGGAAGATCCTGTTGGTCAATAAAACCTCTGAATTATTGTTTGGTTATAGCCGGAAAGAATTATTGAACATGAAAATAGAAAAACTTGTCCCTGAGCAATTCAGGAGCAAACATCCTGACTTTCGTAAAGAGTATAATCAAGCCCCTCAAGCCCGGCCCATGGGTCCTGAAAGAGAACTTTTCGCATTAACAAAGGATGGCAAGCAAGTGCCTGTTGAGATCGGGTTGACCCCAATTGAAATTGAGGACGGAATATGTGTGTTGGCTTCTATCGTAGATATTACCCAACGTAAAAAGGCCGAGGAAATTTTAAAGCGGGATAAAGAAAGTTTGGAGGCATTGGTGGATGAGAGGTCGAAAGAACTGATAAAAACGCAGAAGGAACTCAAGCACTTTAGCCGCTTGGCGGACATAGGGACCTTGGCCGCGACCGTGGCCCACGAACTGCGTAACCCATTAGGGGTCATTCACCTGGCAGCTTATAACTTAAAACGGGAAAAAACTGATTTGAATGCCAATAAACATTTGCTGAATATTGAAAAGAAGGTATGGGAAGGCAATCAGATTATCGACAATCTTCTTAGTTATGCGCGTATCAAAATTCCTAATTATGAAAATGTCCGTATTCTGAATGTTCTTGATGAGTGTGTGAGCTCTGCCCAGGAACGTTTTGCGCAGAAAGGTATCACCATTGAAAAGATCTATGATAATAGTTTGGACATTATCGAGGCTGATCCAAATCAAATAAGAGAAGTTTTCTTGAACATTTTAAATAATGCTTGTCAGTCTTTCACGCCTCAGGGGGGGAGGGTCGAATTAAGAGCTGCACGTCAAGAGGACATGCTCAAAGTAAGCATTCAGGATACCGGGGAGGGTATTGCTCCGGAAGATCTGGACAAGATTTTTGAGCCTTTTTTTACTCGTAAATCCAAAGGTACAGGTTTGGGGTTGACCATTTGTAACGAATTGATCAATTTATACCAAGGCAAGATTGAAATTTCCAGCAAGTTGGGAGAAGGGACAGTTGTCAGCGTTTATTTGCCGATTTGCAGGAGGGGTAATGCTGAAAATACTTCTCATTGATGACGACGAAGAACTGTGTACGGAACTGGCTCAAGTTCTTGAAGGGGAAGGTTTCAAGGTGGATGTAGTTTTTGACGGCCTGCAAGGACTGAATTTTTTACAAAAGAGCCTGTATAAGATTGTTATTTTGGATTTGAAATTGCCCGGACTTACTGGTTATCGGGTTCTTAAGGATATAAGAAAAAAATTTAAATCGATTAAAGTCCTGGTTCTTTCAGGCAGGCCCTTAGGAGAACCTTTGCTTCAAGAGGATGGCGTATTACAGGAGGAAGAGGAAGTATTAAATATGGCGGATTTTGTGATCAACAAGCCTTTTAAGATAGATGATCTTATTCAAAAGATCAAAATATTGGCCAGTGGATTTAGGTAGAAAAAGGTCAGTAAAAGGGCGAATCATGCCATTGTTATTTAAGTATTTGCGGATATGCTGGTAGTATTAAGGAGGTGGTTTATGACTAATACAATAATGGATACTGAGTTGGAAGGCCAATTCAAGCTTGGCAGGAGTAAGCCTCTTATTATGATCGTAGATGATAATGTCGAACTTTTGGAAGAGTTAGAGAATTTGCTAAAATTAGGTGGCTATGATATCATCGCCATCAGTGATGGCAACAAGGTCTTAGAAACCGCTTTAAATCAGAGGCCGGATCTTATTTTGTTGGATTTGAAAATGAGCCCCAAAAGTGGTTTTCAGATCGCTGATGAAGTCAGGAATTCCTCTTTGCTGAAAAATGTGCCTGTAGTCGCGATGACGGGTTTTTTTACGGAGAAACAACATTTGTTGATGATGAAACTTTGTGGCATCAAAACATCAATCCTGAAGCCTTTCAGGCCATTAAATCTTATCACTAAGATCGAATTTGCCCTTGGGAACCCCTTGAAAGATTACGAAAACCAAGGGACATGAACCAAAGAAAGAAGTTTTAAATGATATGCTTGGTGGATTATACGTGTTGGCGTAGAATCATAGGAGAATCCTGTGCATAAAGAGATGCGGGTTAGGGAGGGTTTTCTTATTTATGACGATGTTTCTAAAGGTATGAGGACCTCGGTTACCCGTGTGGACAA
>CAZFON010000013.1:0-13240 GCA_964520185.1 uncultured Planctomycetales bacterium
CGCGGGTTCTGCGTAGGGGATCTCCGGGATCAATTTCTATCTTTTAGGGTACCTTTTTACCATTCTTGCCGCCTTCTTGGTAATTATCATCATTTCCATTGAAACTAACAGCGATGAGATCGCGGATTATGCCGGTCTTTCCCGTCGCTGCAGCATTCTAGGGCTTACCATGCTCCTCTCCCTGGCCTCTTTGGCAGGCATGCCTCCCCTGGCAGGCTTCTTCGGTAAATTCACCTTGTTGATGGCTGTCATCAAAAGCGGTTACGTTTGGCTTGGCCTTATTGCAGGGGTCAACATTGTCATTTCCCTTTATTACTACCTGATGGTCGCCAAATGCATCTGTGTGGATGCACCCCGCAAAAATGATGCGATCGCTGTTTCCTTAGGGATGCAATTGCTCTTGTGCATGGCCGTCATCGGCATCATCGTCATTGGGATCTTCCCTGGACCATTTCTCGATGCCGCCATTGCAGCCGTGCAAGGCATGTCTTTTAAATAAAAAATAAAAAAAGGTGACAAAAAGGTGACATGTACATTTTTATTTTTAGGCTGTTTAGCCAAAAATGTACCTGTCACCTTTTTATTTTCAGCTTTTTTTGATATTCCTGGTACGATTAATGGTTTTACGCACCATGCTTAATAATTTAGGGTAGTGCAGGGGTTTGGCAAATGCAGGATAGGTCTCCTCGCCAACAGATATGATCAAGTCGCCCTTATCATCTCTGACGTCGATAGTGTTGGTCGCAAAAATAACAGGGATATTTTCCGTATCAGGGTCTTGTTTTAACCGTAGAACGAATTCCCGGCCATAGCCATCCGGGAAAATAACATCCATCAGGATCGCATCGGGCTTTCCCGTTTTTGCGATCTTCAAACACTCTTCTCCATTCCATGCTAAAAGCACTTGATAACCATCATTGGCAAATATCTTTGCCGTCATTTTCTGCGCCACTGGATTATCGTCGACCAGGAGGATTGTCTTCTTTATTGTAGGCAAAAGACCTTTCTCGCTTCGGTTTCAAGGTTCATTTAAAATTCGTATGGAAGACCTTGGAGATCAAAAAAATAACGGCAATAGCGACAGTCATCATGGCCGCGGCTGCCGCCACCATGAGGATCCCGTTGAGCACTTCCTTGAACTTCTTATTCATGTTGAGATTTTTCCTTTACAAAAAGAGGCAGCGAGGCCTCCTTCCTGCTGTCCACAGCCAGATCAATAGCATATTGGCCATATTTCTCCAGTTTTAACATTTGAAGATTAAAAACCAAATTGATCGATCCTGAACCTTGCTCATCAGGGAAATTGATATTAACCGTGCCATTGGCCGGAGGGATCACATGTTTACCGTCCAAATCAACGAAATTCACAGACACCTTGTGGCTTCCTCTTTCAATAGCATCAAATCTGATCCTAAGGGCCAAAGCACCTAGGGGATAAACCAGGGGCATGCTGGCCGTAAAGATGGTATCAAACGCTCCCAGCAAATTTAATTTGCCCGCCACGTCGACTGTCGCGGCATCACATAAGGAAAATATTTCAATATACATAGGTCCCCCAAAAGCTTGATTATTTTCTAATTGTGCGCGCTACAATTAATAAAGTCAAGCTGTAACCCTATTCTTCCATCAGGCGTTTTTTGTTATAGATCATGCTGTCGCGGGAGTATTCGGCGCAATCGAGTATCTGGGTGTCCATGCGGATGGCGTCCTCAGGGCAGACTTCCACGCAAAAACCGCAGTAAACGCATTTTCCCAGATCCAGGATGAATTCGGCGGGGAATTTTTCGATATTAGGGTCCGGATGTTCTGCGGCAGTGATCTCAATACACTTGGCCGGACATACGGTCTCACACATCATGCAGGCCACACATCGGGGTGAGCCGTCCTCGCGCTTAACCAGACGATGCCGGGTACGCAGACGGGAGCTCAACGGTCTTTTCATTTCCGGATATTGATAGGTGACAGCGCCTTTGGTTGATTTAGCGATCCCGAAAAGGTGAAGAATGTGGAAAAAGACATTATAAAAGAAATGTTTGGAGGTCAGATAAATGCCGCTGCTAAGCATAGGCAAATAGGTGTTTTCCCAGAAGGTCAGCTCTCGGCGGTTGGCCTGCTTCCAGGCGCGTTTCATCTGCGACACGCGCAAAGCGGCAAAAGGCCCCTTGGGGTCAAAATATTTTTCCAATTCCTGGCGGCGTTTTTCAGTAGAGTTATCCATCCATTTATCCTAAGAGCGTCAGCACGATGGCTGTGATTGCGATATTGATCAAGGAAACCGGTAAAAGTATTTTCCATCCCAAATTCATCAGCTGATCATATCGGAAACGCGGAAGCGTCCAACGCACGGCCATCAAGAGCCAGATAAAAAAGGACACTTTAATGAAGAAAGACGAAATACCCAGCAGCACCACCGGCGCATTGGACATGGCAACGTGGCATCCCCACGGAAAATAAAACCCGTCAGGATGAAGGTACGGGACCTGCCATCCGCCCAGGAACAAGGTGGTCATCAGCGCCGAGACCAGCACGGTCTCAACCAGGTCCGCCAGAAAAAACATCCCGAATTTCATACCGCTGTATTCCACAAAATAACCGATGATCTCTGATTCTCCTTCAGGAAGGTCAAAAGGCGTGCGTTTGGTTTCAGCCGTGGCCGCGGTCAAAAACAAGAAGAAAGCCAGCGGCTGCACAAAAACGCCCCATTTGGGTAGCCAGCCGCCCAACATATAAGCGCCTTGTGCGCGGTCGAGGGCTTGAAGATCGAGCGTATTAAAGACCATGATGACGCCCATGATCGCAGCACCCATGGTGATCTCATAGGCGATCATCTGTGCTGCGCCTCTCATGCCGCCTAAAAACGAGTAATTATTGTTGGACGAAAAACCTGCCAGGACAACGCCGTAGATCCCCATGGACATCATGGCAAAAATAAAAATAAGCGCGACATTCAAATTGGCAGCCTGAAGTTCGATGGGATGATGGTTCACCACCAGCGTGCCTCCTATAGGAATGGCGGCAAAACCAACGAGCGCAAAGATGACGGACAGATACGGCGCCAGGTTGAACAAAAATTTATTGGCGCCTGCAGGAATAAAATCTTCCTTGCTTAGCATCTTAAGCACGTCGGCGATCGCATGAAAAAGGCCCATGGCCTTAAAGCCGAAGATGGCCGCGCGATTGGCGCCTATGCGGTCCTGCATCACCGCGCTTTGTTTGCGTTCCACCCAGGTCAAGAGGCCGGCGATGTTGAACATGATGAACAAGGTCCCGGCACTCAGGATGAATTTAATAAGGATATCGCTCATTTCAGCAGCATTCCTTTATCAGACAATTTTTCATAAGACATTCCGGCAAAGGCCGGGATGGTCGCCGCCAGGTCCTTAAATATTTCCTGGGAACTTTTGTAGGCCAGCGGCGCGTCTAACTTGTTGCTTAGCTGGGAAATGATCTCCCAATCACCCTTGGATTCGCCCAAGGGGGCCAAGGCCGGCCAGATGCGCTGCACCCGTTGCTGGCAATTGGTAAAGGTGCCTTCTTTTTCCGCATAGACGCTGCTGGGTAGGTTCAAATGCGCATAGCTGCACGTTTCATTGATATTGCTCCCCTGATAAATAAAAAGCTTCACTTTTTGGGCGATAAGCCCCACTGTCTCCTTACCGTAAAGTTTGACAAGATCATGGCCAAAAACATAAAGCACATCAAGGTCCCCCTGTTTGGCTTTTTGCAGGATCGCTGCGGCCCCTGTATTGCTTTCAAGGATTAATGACGCGCCCGCGGTATTGGGATTTTTGTCCGCTTTCATCAGGAAATCATCGCTCTCCCCGGGCACCTCAGCCAATTTAAAATCTACGGATGCTCCCGGCAGGTTCTCTTTAAAAAATTTACGGATGACAAAAAGATCTTCATTGGTCAACTGCGCCGAGGCCAAAACCCCAATGGCCCCCGTGTGCTTGGCGGCCTGTAAGGCTTTAAGGTTTTCAGCGACCATATCAATGGCCTTCTCCCATGAGACCAATCCATCCTTAAGTTGCGGATGATGGATCCTATTCTCGTCGATAAAATGATAATTGTACCGGCCCTTGTCGCACATCCAGAAGCTATTCACCTCTTCATTCAAACGGGGCTTAAGCCGCATGACCCGCGCTTTTTTGAATTGGTGCGGCCGCATTTTGTCCCATTCAACCGTCGTATTGCATCCCATGCTGCAGCCGGGACACACTGATTTTGTCTGGGATAAGTACCAGACCCTGCACTTGAAACGAAAATCCCTGTCCGTTAAGGCACCGACGGGGCAGATATCCGCGACATTGCCGGAATAATTATTATCCAATTGTTTGCCGGGATAAACATCCACCTGTGAATGGTCCCCTCGGTCAAACACGCCGAACTCATGGGTCTTGGAGATATTGTCCGTGAAACGCACACAACGTGTACAAAGGATGCAACGCTCCTGGTCGAGCATGATGGTCGGGCCTATCGGAAAAGCCTTCTTTTCTTTTTTGACCTTCACGTTGTCCAGGCGGCTGTCATACTGGCCGTGCTCCATGTAATAATCCTGGAGCTTACATTCGCCTGCCTGGTCGCAGACCGGGCAATCCACCGGATGATTGACCAGTAAGAACTCCAGTACGCTCTTGCGCACTTCAATTACCTTAGGCGAATTGGTCTTGACCACCATGCCTTCGCTCACCGGCGTGTAGCAGGCGATCTGTAATTTGGGCTGTTTCTCGATCTCCACCATACAGATGCGGCAATTACCGGCAACGGGCAGGGCTGGATGATAACAGTATCTGGGGATCTCGATCCCTAATTTTTCCGCCGCCTGTATGATCGTTGTCCCGGCTGGTACTTCTATTTGTTTTCCATCAATACTGACGTTTGGCATAACTAACCTTTGATCTTGGCCTCAAATTCACTGCGAAATTTGCTCACATAGCTTCCCACGGACATGGTGACCGCATCGCCAAAAGCACAGATGGTGTTGCCTCCGATATTATTCACGATGCCGGGAAGATTATTCAGGTCATGAAGGCGTCCCTGACCTTCGTAAATCCTTTTGATTTGACGATAAACCCATCCGCTGCCTTCCCGGCAGGGCGAGCATTGCCCGCAGGATTCCAGGGCGAAAAAACGCGCTGCAACCAAAGCTGCCCAGACCATGTCTGTCGTCTCATCCATGACGATGATCCCTCCGGAGCCTGCCATGGAGCCAATGGCCTTGAGAGAATCAAAATCCATTTTCACGTCGAGTTGGTCAGCCGTCAGGACCGGCGCTGAGATGCCTCCAGGGATCACGGCCTTGAGCTTGCGCGCCTGGAGGATGCCTCCAGCGTGCTCATAGATGATTTCCCGTAAAGTTATTCCATTGGGAAGTTCATACACCCCTGGTTTATTTACATGTCCGCTCACACAAAATAATCGGTTGCCGCCGTTCTTCTCAGAACCTAATTGGGCGAACCATGCCGCACCTCTATTAATGATCGGACCTACGCAAGCGATGGTTTCCACATTATTAATGACCGTAGGGCTTTCAAACAATCCCACCACCGCAGGAAAAGGCGGCTTGAGACGGGGGAATCCTTTCCCTCCTTCAAGGGAGGAGAGCAGCGCTGTTTCTTCCCCGCAAATGTAGGCCCCTGCCCCTGGATGAACAACCACCTCAATATCAAAGTTCGTGCCAAAGATCCCATTGCCTAAATACCCTTTTGAATGTGCCTCGTCAATGGCCTCCTGCAAGATCTTCATGGACTTTATGTATTCGCCGCGCACATAAACATACGCCTTATGGCTGTTGATGGCAAAGCAGGTGATGATGATCCCCTCCAACAATGCATGAGGGTCCTGTTCCATTATATATTTGTCTTTGAAGGTCCCCGGCTCACCCTCATCCGCATTGATGACCAGGTATTTGGGTTTGGGGTTGCCCTGCGGGATAAAGCCCCATTTGGTTCCCGTCGGGAAACCGGCGCCGCCAAGCCCGCGTAAATTCGACCTCTTGATCTCCTCAATGACAGCTGCCGGCGTCATTTGGGTCAAAGCCTTGCGGGCAGACACGTACCCGCCGTCTTTCAGATAATGCTCAAGGCGATGGGAATTTTCCTGGCCAAAATGTCTGGAAACGATCTTTTCCATATGGAACGCTATGCCCCCTTGATCAACTCGTCGATCTTTTTCTTGTCCAGCGGGCCTTTATAATCCTTATTGCACCGCATCACCGGTGCCATCTCACAGGCGCCTAAACATTCAACCACATCGAAACTGAATTTACCGTCAGGCGTTATTTCACCCGGCTTGATGTTAAGCTTTTGCTCGATATATCGAATAATATCTTCTGATCCCCGCAGCGCACATGCCGTGGTCTGGCAAACCGACAAATGGCATTTGCCTAATTTCTCCTGGTGGAATAAATGATAAAAACTGACCACTTCATGGACATGGACCACCGGTATCCCCAGGTATTCGGCAACGTCCTTTTCAGCTTCGGGGCTGATCAGCCCTTCCTTGTCCTGAAGGGCATGAAGCACCGGTAAAAGCGCGGCGCCCCGACGCTCGTACTTATTGGTGATCTTGTCCAATTCTGTGATCTCATCTGCGGTAAACATATGTTTTATCTGTCTAATTCGCCGGCGATCATGTTCACTGACCCGAAGGTTGGTACCAGGTCTGCCATCATTTCGCCGATCAGGCACTTGGGCAAGGCCGCCATGATGGGAAAACAGGGCGGATGTACCCTGACCCGCCAGGGATTGTCACGGCCGTCGGAAACTATATAAAATCCTAGTTCTCCATTGGCTCCTTCCACGGGGAAATACGCCTCGCCTACCGGCGGACGGATGCCATGGCCGTACATGACCAGTTTAAAATGGTTCATTAAGCCTTCGATATTACCATAGGTGTTTTCCTTGGCCGGCAGCACAATATCCTTCCTATTGGCATTGATGGCATCATAATATTTCTTAGTGCCGCCCTGCAAGGTTGGATCAAGGGAAACCTCATCTTCCATCAGGCCTTCGGTTTGACCCATCTTGGCGCTGTCAACCATCTGGGCCGCAGGGATGACCGCCCCGGTCAGGTCCGCGGCGATCGGTCCGTCGGGTATCTGCTGGAAGCACTGCTCAATGATCCTTAAGGATTGTTCCATCTCCGCCATGCGCACAAAATAACGGTCAAGATTGTCTCCCTGAGTGCCGAGAGGAACTTCGAAATCGAGTTTGTCATAAACCAAATACGGTGAGGCCTTGCGTACATCGTAATTGACGCCTGTTGATCTTAAAAACGGGCCGGTGATCCCATAGGCGATAGCGTCTTCGCGGGAAATCTTCCCTAGGCCCTTCATGCGGTCAAAAAAAATGCGGTTTCGGGTCAACAGTTCATCCGCTTCAATAAGCACCTTGCGTACTTCTGCGATCTTCTGAAATGTCTTGTCCACAAAACCCTCGGTCAAATCAGCCTTGACGCCGCCAATACGTACGTAGGAGATGGTAAGCCTTGCACCGGTGATCTCCTCAACCAATTCCCATAAAAATTCCCTGGCCTTGATCATGTACAAAAAGACGGACATGGCCCCTAATTCCATGGCCGAGGCGCCGATACAGGTCAAATGGTCGGTGACGCGCGATATTTCGCTCATGATCACCCGGATGTACTTGGCGCGCTCAGGGATATCGATGCCCAATAATTTCTCCACCGTCAATGCGAAACCCACGTTATTGATCAAAGGAGAAACGTAATTCAAGCGGTCCGTATAAGGAAAACACTGGGTATACATCACGGTCTCGCACATTTTTTCAAAAGCGCGGTGCAGGTAGCCGATCTCCACCTCCACGTCCTTGATCTTCTCGCCGTCCAACTCCATGATCAGGCGGATAACGCCGTGCATCGCCGGATGCGAAGGGCCAACATTCAATAACATGGAGCGCGTTTGGGTCATTAGTACGTGGGTCCTATCAATGGTTGTCGTTTATTATATGGATAATCTTTACGCAGGGCGTGTCCCTGGAACTCTTCGTACATCAAAATGCGTTTTAGATTAGGATGCCCCTTGAACTTAATGCCGTACATGTCCCATACTTCCCGCTCATACCAGTTGGCCGACGGCCAAAGATCGGTGAGCGTGTCCACTTCAGGAGCCTTGTCGTCAACCGGGACCTTTAGGCGGATCCGATGGTTATGTTTAAGCGAGAAAAAGTGATAGACGACTTCAAAACGGAATTCCTTCTGGATGCGTCCGCCCGCAAAGAACAAATAATCCACGGCCGTTAGGTCCATCAGGAAATTGAAATCCATCTCCGGCGTCTCTTTCAGGAACCCGGCAACGGCCTTCAGACCCGCCGCACGGATGACCACGGTCTCATCTCCACGAAAGGCATGGGTCTCGATGATGTCTGCAGGAAATTTTTCCTGGATGCGCTGTAGCGGTGTCAACATTCCCTATTCCTTTGGTGTCGTAAGCTTGGGGCCATGCGTTGGGGTGGATTCGATGTGTTTAATGTGCCCCTCGATGGTGTACCCGAACTGCAGATCAGCAGGCCGGACCGATCTTGGGTCGCGGGGATCATACAGCGTCCTTGATTGTTCTCCCTTTTGGATCTTTTCCTGGAGCTTCATTAAGCCATCCAGCACATTTTCCGGCCGCGGCGGGCAGCCCGGGATATAAATGTCCACGGGGATAATGGTATCAATGCCCATCACGGTCGCGTAATTATCGTAAAATCCTCCGGTGCAGGTACAAACCCCGAA
The DNA here is from genome assembly GCA_964520185.1 of uncultured Planctomycetales bacterium. Lineage (GTDB taxonomy): Bacteria > Omnitrophota > Gorgyraeia > Zapsychrales > Fredricksoniimonadaceae > JABDGZ01. Next base: position 8,740 of record CAZFON010000013.1, read on the forward strand.
TGCCACCACCCACTTGGGCTCGCACATCTGGTCGTAAACGGTCTTTAAGACCGGCGCCATTTTATGGCTGATGGTCCCCACCACAAAAAGCACATCTGATTGTCTTGGCGAGAAGCGCGGAAAGCCGGCGCCAAAACGGTCCTGATCGTAGTGCGCGCAGTTTGTCGCCATGTACTCCATGCCGCAACAAGCTGTCACAAAGGGGTACTGAAAAATGGAAAACTTACGTGCCCAGCCCAAAGCATCATTTAATTTCGAGGTAAAGAAGTTGCTGGCCGAACTTAAAGCAGACATTGCATCACTCCCATTCCAGCGCGCGTTTTTTTAACACATAAAAATAACCCAAGACCACAAAGCCCAAAAAAACCGCCATTTCCGCCAACCCAAAGACCCCTAGCTTCCTGAACATCACGGCCCAGGGGAAAAGAAAGACAAGTTCCACGTCAAAAACGATAAAAAGCATGGCCACGATATAAAAATGCACCGGCACATTGCCGCCGGGAAGTGAGAAGGGCTCCTTGCCGCACTCAAAGGGCCGGGATTTGGCTTCACTGGGAAATTTCGGACTTAACAGCTTAGGGATTCCCAGCAGAAGCGCTGAGAGGGAAAAAGCGAACAGAAAAGCAAATATGACAGCAATATATTCTATCATTGTTGTATCTCATCGTTAAATTCACGCCACTACTTTAAATGATGACCGTCGAATAGTCAAGAGGCTAAAGATTTTCCAGGATCAGGTCCACATCCACGTACTTCTTGACCAGGCGCCTGGCCTCCTGGATCTTATCGCGGTCGGTTTTTTGGATCTTGGGGGTCATGTTCTCGATGGCCGCAGCAATGGTGTAGGTGTCCTGGTTTGAATAAAGCACCGGGATATGGCTGTCTTTCAGGAGTCCGGCTATCTTATGGTCCGGGGTCAGCCCGCCGGTCAACACAAGGCCTGCCACCTTGACGGCCCTGCCCTGCTGCAGAAGATAGGAAGAAACCGCCACCAGCATGTTATCCACGCGGTCGCCGGAAGTAATAACAAGCGCGCCATCGCGCAGATGGCCGATCATATTATATGGCTCCATGGCTGCCACAATGGCATCATAGACCCTGGTGCGCAAATTTTCCTCGCCGGAAAAAACCTTTAGATCCAGGCGTTCCCTGATCTGCTCTACCGTGGGCGCGCTTAAAAGGTCCATTTCAGGGATCACGCCTAAAAGCCGGATGCCTTTGGCTTCCAAGCCCTTGCCCACGATCATTTTAATTTTCTCCAGCTTGTCCGGTATGACCTTATTGATAATGACCCCTAACAACGGCACCTTGCAGCTATCAAACAAAGCCTTGTTGAGCATGATCTCATCGATGGCGCGACCCACCCCTCCGCCGGATATAATGATGGCCTTGCTTCCCAGAAGAGCGGCCACGTCCGCATTCGAGCAATCGATCACCGAGCCGACCGCCGCATGCCCTGTTCCCTCGACGATGATGGCGTCCTTGCCCCGGGTGATGGTTTGAAAAGACTTGAAAATATTGTCGTGCAGCAGCTGGCGCTCAGGTTCAAGGATATATTTTTCCGTGTAACCGCGGCCGATGGTGATGGGGCTCATGTCTTTGATGTGTTTCTTGCAATGATAGACCTCTCCGATCAGGTAGGTGTCCTTGTCAATGGACTTTTCCTCGAAGGTGACCGTCTCCTGGCCGACCGGCTTCATGAAGGCGGTCCTGATCTTGCGTTCCTGGAAGGTCTTAAAAAGCCCCAGGGCCACCGTGGTCTTTCCCGCGTTCTGGTGGATGGCAGAAATAAAAATATTCTTAAGGCTTTTGGTTTTCTTCATGTCTTAAATTACCTGTGCATCCCCGGCTTTCTTCGCCAGGACCCTGATGGACTCCAGCGTATCCAGCGGCAGCGCGAAGACAAGGGTATTAGACGGTGTTGGTCCAAGGCCATCGAGGGTTTGAAGGATCCTTAACTGCATGGCCCCGGGAGAAAGGGTCATCACCCTTGCGGCTTCAGACAGATTGAATGCGGCTAATTTGTCGCCTTCGGCCTTGGTGATGGTGGCGCGCTTTTCCCTCTCCGCCGATGCCTGCCTGGACATCATTTCTTTGAGCTCCTGGGGCACATCCACGTCCAAGATCTTGATGGCCGTGACCTTCAGGCCCCAATTTTCCGCCTGCTTTTGGATGATCTCTTCGATCTCATCACCGATCTTTTGCCGCTCAGCCAATAGGTCATCAAAGGACATCCCACCCACCACATCGCGCAAAGCAGCCTGCGCGTATTGAGAAACCGCATACAAATAATTCTGGACCCTGATCACCGCCGCCTGTGCGTCGACCACTTGAAAATAAAGGACGCCGTTGATGGATACCGGCACATTATCTTTGGTGATGGCCTGCTGCTTGGGGATATCGTTGGTCAACACCCGCATGTCTATGATCCTGGCATCTTCGATAATGGGGATGATGAAATTCAGGCCCGGCTGAAGCGTCCGGTGATATCTTCCCAGTTGAAATACAACGCCTGTTTGATACTGCTGGACGATCCTTATGGCAGAACCAATGATGGTCACCGCAATGATGATAAAAATAAGGGCTGACATAGGCTTTACTCGCTTTCTATTTGCCCTACGCACGATCAACCAAACATCGTGTAGGGATAAATCCCTGAAGCGTGGCCGTCACTCCAAGTGATGCCCACCGCATAATTGCCCAATGGCAGGATATCGACAGGATTGATGTCCGCCGGGATCTTTTTGACATCCAGCAGCCTCTTGCCTGTCACTTCTGAGACGCATGAAGCGCAAGGGCAGCCGGCGCGCAGATCAAAAGCTTTTGCGGACAGCTCCCTGCCATCGCTGAAGACCAGCACTACCTGTCCATCTCTATAGCCGGCGTCCTTTAGCGAACACTGGTCTTTCTGACTATTTTCAACGCTTTTGATCAATTCTTCAACTGCTTTTTGCACATACGCATTAGGCTGATAGGAGCGCATGTCCCCTGAAAGATCCTGCTGGATGGGGATTTCCACCAGGGTCTTGACCCCAAAACGAGCAGACAGGGCCCCGGCTTTCTGCTCGCCGAAAATGTAATACTTTTTGCCGGAGTCCGGCGTTGTGAAATACGCCATGTTTTCAATAACGCCCAGGATCGGCACCTTGACCCTTTCAAACATCAAAATGCCACGGGCCGTGTCCACCAGGGAAAGACTATGGTGGGTGGTGACGATCACCGCTCCGGTTAATTTAATGGACTGGGTAATGGTCAGTTGGATGTCCCCTGTTCCAGGCGGCATATCGAGTATCAAATAATCCAGCTCTCCCCAATCTGTCTGGAACAATAACTGCTGGATATAGCTCGTGACAATGGGGCCGCGCATCACCGCCGGAGAATCTCCCAATAAAAACCCAAAGGACATAAGCTTAAGCCCCTTGAAATCAATAGGCATGACCATTTTGAATTCATTGGTCCTTACCTGCACATCGTGTAATTGAAAAAGAGAAGGCAGCGAGGGGCCGTAGATGTCCGCATCCAGGAGGCCTACTTTTAGCCCCCGTTGGGAAAGCTCCCAGGCTAAGGCGCTTGCCAGGGTTGATTTGCCAACGCCCCCTTTGCAGGAGGAAATAGCGATGATATTCTTGACCTTCGTTAAAGAAAAAGGGTTCTTACTCATGCAGCCACCTTTATTTTAAAGTAGCAGCCAAGGCTTGAGGGATTTCATCGGGAAAATCGATGACCACAACACCGGCATCACGCAACATCTGGATTTTGGCAGCGGCCGTGGAATCCCCTGAAGAAATGATGGCGCCGGCATGCCCCATGCGCTTGCCGGCAGGCGCCGTGCGTCCGGCAATAAAAGCCACCACAGGTTTGGTGACATATCTTTTGATATAATCCGCGGCCAATTGCTCATCCCCGCCGCCGATCTCACCGACCATGACGATGGCACGGGTAGCCGGGTCTTCCTGGAACATTTTTAACGCATCGACAAACCTGGTGCCGATAATGGGGTCCCCTCCCAGGCCGATACAGGTCGATTGCCCCATGCCATTGGCGCTCAAATTGTAAACCACTTCATAGGTAAGCGTGCCCGAACGCGAAATAACGCCTATGTCGCCGGGTTTATGGATATGGCCGGGCATGATGCCGATCTTTGCTTTTCCAGGGGAGATGAGGCCGGGGCAATTAGGCCCGATCAAGCGGATCTGGGTGTTCCTTAAAGCTTTTTTAACCTCTACCATGTCCAATACCGGGATCCCTTCGGTGATACAAATGATCAAGGGAATACCATTGGCAATATCTTCCAACATGGCGTCCTTGGCAAATTTGGCGGGCACATAGATGACTGCGGCATCGCAGCCGGTCTTTTGCCTGGCTTCTTTAACGGAATTAAAAACCGGAATGCCGTTGACCTCCTGGCCGCCTTTGCCTGGTGTTACTCCGCCTACGACCTTGGTGCCGTAATCCAGCATTTGTTTGGCATGAAAAGAGCCGTCACGTCCGGTAATGCCCT
>CAZFON010000014.1:0-12882 GCA_964520185.1 uncultured Planctomycetales bacterium
CCAATTAAACTCAATCCCAACAACACTCTCTAAAAATCTAAAGGGTGTCGTGATGACCTCATCCCCCGGTCCGATCCCCAATATCTTTAAAGATAAAATAAGCGCATCTGTCCCTGAACTCACGCCGATCGCATAAGGGATACCGGTAAGTTTTGAAAACCCCTCTTCAAATTCCCCCACTGGTTTTCCTAAGGTTAGATCTTCACTGAGGATCAATTTCTTAATATCGCTTAAATACGGATCGATGTTGGCAAACTGCTGCTTTAAATAAGAATACCCGACTCGCATTATGACCCTCCCCTTCCTTTATAAAATTCTTCGATCGATTGGACAATATATCCTAAATTTTCTTGATTTAATTCCGGATAAACCGGAAGGCTCAAAATATTTTGTGACTGTTGTTCGGTACGGGGCAGATCACCTTTTTTATAACCCAACTGACGGGCAGCCGGTTGTAAATGGACCGGAATGGGATAATGGATCTTTGTTCCTATCCCCTTTTCCGCCAGAAAACTACTTAGCGCATCCCGCCTGTCGGCTTGGATAACAAAGGTATGGTAAACGCTTTTTTCGTAAGGATGCTCAACGGGAAAACGGACCACGTTCAAATGTGAAAATGCCTTTTGATAAAATTTCGCGTTCGCGATCCTTTTTTCCGTCCACTTCTCAAAATGATCCAATTTGACCAATAACATGGCGGCCTGAATGGTATCCAGTCGGGAATTACTGCTCCAAACGACGTATTCACCGCGGTTTTTCATTCCGTTGTCACGATACGTTGCTAACATTTCTTGAATTTCCTTGTCATTCGTCACCGCAACTCCGCCGTCTCCGCAAGCATTAAGCGTTTTCAAAGGGTGCAAACTAAAGACACCTATGTCCCCAAAGGTCCCTACCTTTTTCCCCTTATATTCAGCACCTACCGCCTGGGCGCAATCTTCGATCACTTTCAAACCATGCTTTTTCGCGATACCCATGATCGGGTCCATATCCGCCGGCCGGCCTGTCAAATGCACCGGCAATATGGCCTTGGTACGTTTGGTAATGGCTTTTTCAATAAGATCCGGATCGATATTATAGTCATCCCGGACATCCACCAAAACGGGCTTAGCCCCAACCAGAGCGATACTGCTAATGGTCGAAATAAAGGTATTCGCAACGCTGATGACCTCATCGCCGGGGCCGATACCAGCGGCTTTCAGCGCCATGATAAGGGCATCCGTGCCATTGCCCACACCGACGGCATATTTAGTCCCACAGAATAAGGCAAACCTTGACTCAAATTCTTCAACTTCAGGCCCAAGGACAAATTGACCGTGGCCAATGACCTTCTCAACAGCCGTCATCAATTTATCCTTGATCGCGTCATGCTGCTGGGAAAGATTAATATAAGGGATTTTGATCACACCGGTCATTTAAGCGCCAAAGCCTTCATTACCTTGATATTAAAGTATCGGTCATCCGTCATTGATTGGGGAAGTTTCCCTTGTTTAAAAGCCACCACCAGGTCTTTGACGGCGTCCTCAATGGTGTGCACCGGGACGAATCCCAGTTCTTTCTTGATCTTCTCGGATGAAACATGATAAGAACGGTTGTCATCCGTCGGTTCTGTTGCTATCACTATATTGGGGTCTCCGATCACATCCTTGACCATCTTTGCGATCTGGCTGACCGTGTGGTTTTCATAGCCCGCGTTAAACGTTTTGCCGGCGATCTTCTCCTTGGGGTATTGTAAGCATTTGACGTATAGGTCGGTGATGTCTTCAATATGGATGTTGGGACGTTTCTGGGATCCGCCAAAAACACGGATCTTGCGGTTATGGTATCCATGATTGGTCAGGATGTTTACGGTCAGGTCCATACGCTGCCTCGGTGAATACCCGCAAACCGTGGCGGGGCGCAAAATCAGGGCTGTAAAATCATCCGATTGCTGCCCTAAAAGATAGTCTTCACATAACGCCTTGAATTTGGAATAGTCTGTCAGCGGAAGACGTTCCATATCCTCGGTGACATTCTCTACTTCCTTGACGCCATAAACACTTGAGGATGAGGCATAAATGAAACGTTGTACCTTATTTTTCTTGGAAATCCCGACAAGGGGAATAAAAGCATCATAATTAATAGATTTTCCCAAATCCGGATTCAGTTCAAAACTGGGATCGTTGGAAATGCAAGCCAAATGAATAACGGCATCCGTGCCCGGGATGATCTTCTCCAAAAGAGCGACATCCCGCATGTCCCCCTTGATCTCGGTCAACCCCGGGTGGCCTTTGACCGATGACAAAACATCATCACCATAAATATAAAGATCAAGGACCTTGACCTGATAACCCGCTTTTAACAGCTTGGGAACCAGGACAGCTCCCACATAACCTGCCCCTCCCGTCACAAAAACATTTTTTATTTGTCTCAACTCTAATCCTCACTTAATATTTCAATAGCCGGACGATAAACTTCATCAAATCCACCGCCATGACCGGCTCGCGGTTGCAGACGATCTGGACGGCCAAAGATCCGGCGGCATTACCGATGAATGACACAATATCCTGGGACATGCCTCTGGCAAAACAAGGGGCCACAAAGGCAAAAAAGGCATCCCCGGCACCGATGGCGTCCACGACCTTGTAAGAAAATGCCGGCGTCTCATGGAACCCTTCTTTTTTGGAATAACTTAATGAACCATGGGACCCGCGAGTGGCAATGATCTGTTTACAGCCAATTTGCTCATAGACTTTTTGGGCCAAATGACGCGGATCACTGAACTTATCATGCGCGGCGAAACGCAACTCAAGCTCGTCAATACAAATACAATCGGCATACGGGTATTTGGTCACCAGATTAAAACCGATATTGGCACTGTTTGTCTGCGCATTAAGCGCCAAATATTTTGCCTTGGAGCAGGCCAAATTGATCAATTTTTTTGTCATCAACCCGTGCCCGAAATCGGAAATGAGCACGCAATCATACTTGGCTATTACTTTCTGCAGATGCCGGGCAATTCCTGATTCCACCTGCACAGGGATATCGTTGTCCTTCATATAACAAATTTCAAAAAGTTTACGATTATTCCCTCCCTGATCGACAAAACGCCGTTTAACAATAGTGCTGGTATCAGGACGGTAAAAAAACTTCGGTTTAACGTTGGACGCAAGACGATCACGGATAAAACCTTCCTTGGAATCCTCTTTGCCTAAGACCGTTATCAGGTCCACCTGGCCGCAAACACTCGCCACATTATTGGCCGTGGCCAGGGCCCCGCCGGCAAACATTTCCTCAGAAATATAACGGTTCACCACCAAATGTTCCTTGGAGGATTTCCCCATGGGCGTACAATAATGGTACTCATCAACGATGGCATCGCCAATCACAAGCACCTTAAGCTTTTTCAAACTTTCAATGGATCGAGTGATCTGTTCGATCGAATAACGCTTGCCGATGGCTTTCAAATAATGGGACGTCCTCGGAGGGAATACATCGAAATAATTATTAATGATTTGTGATGAACTAAAGGTAATATCATCCGTAAAGACAATGCTGCCGCCCACTGATCTTATAGTTTTTTCTTCTTCCAAAATTTTACCGGTAACATCTTGTTCAGGTTTCTTATACTCTACTCCCTTGGCATAAAAATTCGGTTTTAACACCTTAATGGCTTCGATCGCGGTGGGGGCATCCACAATCCCCACATAATCAACCACTCCGAGCGAAGCAACGGTTTCAGCCCGCAATCTCTCCTTGAAGAACGGACGTCCGGGGCCGCGTTTAACATGCCTGTCCGCGGTCAAGGTCACCACCAGGATATCCGCATCCTTTTTGGCCATATTAAAATGACGGATATGTCCCAAATGAACAATATCAAAAACCCCATGACACAGCACCACCTTCCTGCCTTTGGATTTATTGGCTTCGATCCGTCGGGCTATGTCTTTCAGCGGTAAAACCTTATTTTGAGGAATCTGTTCCATGAGAAGGCCTCGTTTCTTGTTTCTTCGCCAGATATTTAAACCAATCCTTGGTCGCCTCTTGTATGCTTTCGGGCGTCCATACCGGAGCCTCGCGCCAATCATCAATATTTTTAAGCACTGCCGCCATCCCCTCTTCAAACGACACCCGCGGCTGCCAGCCGAGCTTTGACTTTATTTTAGTAATGTCCGCCCAGGTACAATCAGGTTCCCCCGGTCTTTTGGGAATATGCACCTTATCCCCTTTTAACAAAGAGACCAGCTTATTGACACTCTGCGGATTTCCAGCACCTACGTTAAAAACCTCGCCGGATACACCGGAAAAGCCGGCACAATAAAAAGCCTGCGCAACATCCGTAACAAAAATAAAATCACGCGTCTGGTTCCCGTCCCCGACAACCGTAAATGGTTTACCGTTCAATTTTTGGCTTAAAAATACCCCGATGACGGCGCCGTAGGTCCCCGAGGTGCGCGATCTGGGTCCATAAACATTAAACAATCTTAAAGAAATGACCGGTAGATCATAAACTTTTCCCCAATGCAGAACTGCGCATTCTCCCATATATTTTGTCAAGGCGTACGGATACAAGGGTTGAATGGACACGTTTTCATCTGTCGGATACTGTCCTGACGCAGGCACCCCGTAACAGGAAGAGGAAGCGGAATATACGAATTTCTTAACTCCCGCCAATCGGGACGCCTCAAGAACGTTCATCGTACCCATCACATTGGCCATATAATAACTTCTTGGGTTTACGATGGATGGCACAATATCTGCCAGGGCGGCCAAATGAAACACCATCTCCTTATCTTTAAATAAAGGACTAATGCTGTCAAAATCAGCGATATCCGCCTTGATAAATTGGAACCGCGCATGGTCTTTGAGATGGGCCAGATTGGTCATACGTCCGGTGGATAAATTATCGATAACCGTGACGGAGTGCCCGCTATTTAAAAGAAGGTCAACCAGATGGCTTCCGATGAACCCTGCTCCGCCTGTGACTAAAACATTCTTTTCCGTCATTTTCTAATTTGAGACCTGTTTTTCAAAACCATTGTTATTTTGACTGGCCAGCTCTTTGATCAAATCCACGCAATTAATTTCCGGATATTGAGCGGCATCCACTTGTTCCTTGCATATAAGAACAACGCCCTGGGGACGTCCCGGCATTTGCTCTATCCGGCTAAACTTCACGCCCATACATTGCAGCTGTCCCAATGACAATTCCACAAGCTCCGCCAAATCTGAACTGCCAAGAATGAGAAACTGCCTCTCTCCCAGGTCATACAAACGCTTGATAATAGAATTTAATTGATTTCGAATTAACCCTATGGAACGTATGGTTTTAAGCGTGTACCGGATGGATTTATGATATTTCTCAGCAGCACCCTTGGGGGTGAGCATATACTGGGTTTTTTTCTTGTCAAGCTGGCGGATACGGATATATCCCTTGACAACAAGACGGCGGATCAGCATATTGGTCATGCCTAAGGAAATATCCAACTTCTTGGATAAGTCCCTTTGGTTGGCGCCAAGCTCTCCGCCAATAATATTGACCAACTCAAATTCCCGTTCGTTAAGGGTGTCTTGCGATTCGTTCATAGTGATGTTCAATTTGTGAACATTATAAACAAAAAGCTAATAGGGTCAAGGAGTTTTAGAAAATCTTCCCGGCAGCTTGGTAAGGATCATGATGACAAATTCAAAAGGCACGGTTGGATTTAATTTACTTTTACCTGACAAGCGCTGGCCGAATTGAAAAGGAAACTCTATAATGCGGATCTCCCGCGGAGAGGAAGTGTATATATCCATGAGTATCTTAAATCCCCTACCAGATAGCTGTCTGGCCACACGATGAAAAAAGGCGCGTTTGAGCATAAAATATCCGCTCATAGGGTCTTTTAGATCAACTTTGATCAAGAGCCGGGTCAACCAGGTGGCAAAAACGCTCATTTTGGACCTTTGCGAAGACCATTGACCAACGCCGCCTCCTTCAACATACCGGCTGCCTACGGTGAGATCAAACTCACCGGTCTTGAGAGCCTCCAGCATTTTAGGCAACAGGGTCGAGTCATGCTGCAGGTCGGCGTCCATGACAGCCAGATAATCAGCACTGCTGGACAACATGCCCTCAATGCATGCTGAGGACAATCCCCTGCGTCCGATCCTCTGCAAGCAACGGACCCTTGTGTCATTCAAAGAAACCTGCCGGACAGCTTCTGCGGTGCCATCCGGAGAATCATCATCCACAAAAATGGCTTCCCAGGCAATGCCTGACAAAGCTGCGTCGATTTTATCCAATAACGGCCGTATGTTGCCTTTCTCATTGTATGTGGGAATAACGATGCTCAGCTCAATGGCCATTGGGCACCTGCGGCTACGGGAAAGTTAAAGGATCTTGTAATTGGCGGCTTTGGCATCGTCATGGAACATTTTCACCGTATCCAGGGAAAACTCGGACAGGTCATAGCCAACCAAGGAAAGTTTTTTTAAGATATCATTACTGACTGTGATCACATGGCATCCGCTCGCCTCTGCCTGGAAAATATTAAGCAATTCACGGCATGAGGCCCAGATCAATTCAGCGGCCGGCACTTTTTTGAGGATCTTAACGGCTTCAGACATAAGCGGCACCGGGTCCCTCCCGGTATCTGCAATGCGTCCGGCAAAGATGGAAACATAGCTCGGAACTTCCGGGTCCAACACCTTCACAACGTCCCTGACCTGTTCCAATGTCATCATCGCCGTGACATTGATCTTGACCTTCCTGGCCGTCATTTTCCTGATCAGTTCATATGAGGTTTCCCGCCGGGTATTGGTGATCGGGATCTTGACATAAACATTGCTTCCCCAGCTTGCGATCTCCATGGCCTGCCGTTCCATTTCCTTAAAATCATCTGAAAAGACCTCAAGGGAGATGGGCTTGTCCTTAATGATGCCAAGGACATCCTTGGCAAAAGCAACGTAATCCGTGATCCCCGCTTTTCTCATCAACGTGGGGTTTGTGGTCAAGCCCTTGATATACGGCTTGGCATACATCTCCAGCATGCCGGGCTTGTCCGCGCTGTCTGCAAAGATCTTGATCTTTAAATCTTCAGTTTTTTTCATAGGCCTTACCTAATATGATTTCCGAAGCCTCGTGCAGCGAGCGCACGCAATGATCAAATGACTCCGGTTGTTCTTCTGCATACTTGTGATCGACAAAAATTGTTTTACAGCCTGCCCTGCGGCCGGCCTCGATGTCTTTCCAGCGGTCCCCGATCATATAACTTGAGCCAAGATCAATGTGATGCTTTTGGGCTGCTGCCAGCAAAGCGCCCGGCTTGGGCTTGCGGCATACACAGTCATCAACGTCGTCGTGAAAACAGGTTAAAAATTCATCAATGATAAGATGCGAAGCTAAATAATTATTGATCCCCTCAATGGTCCCGCGCGGGGTGATGCCCCGGGCCGCATCAGGCTGGTTCGTGACCACGATCAAAAGAAAACCGGCTTCATGCAGCGCCTTCAAGGCTTCCGGCACTCCGGCCAGGATCTCCACTTCTCCTAAATGAGAAGGAGGATAAGGCCTGGATTCCCGCACCAACGCTCGATTGATGACCCCGTCCCTGTCCAGGAACACCGCCCGCCTCATCCTTTGACGGATTCCCATTTCATTTCATTGGCTTTAAGGGAAGGATGCGAAACGATCATGTGCCAGACGACGGCCTGAAATGATTCAGTATGAGGCGTTATGGCCTCCTGGTCTACGATCGGGACAATGACCAGCGCATCCGCGACATGGGCTGTATACCCACCGTCGCGACCCACCACCCCCATGATCCTGGCTCCGGTCTCTTTAGCATATTTTAACGCCAATACCAGATTGTTACTAATGTTCTTTTGGGCATTCCCGCCACCGACGGAGAAAACAAAAATGCAGTCCTTGGCATTGAGCTTGCTGCCTGCAAGCCAGCTGGAAAAACAAGTGTCCCAACCCTCATCATTGATCCTGGCCGTCAACTCGGAAACATTGTCCGTCGGAGTATAGGATTCGATGCCGGCGATCTTCCTGAAATCATTGACCGCATGGCTGGCGTGAGCCGCCCCGCCGCCTACCCCGATGATAAAAAGCCTTCCGGAATCCTTACGTAGTTGAACAAGGATATTGACCATCTTGACAACGGCCTTGTGGTCGATCGATCGGGCGATCTGGATGGTCTGCGATAAATATTTCTCTATATAAGTGTCCTGGCCGCTCATTATTGATCCTTTCGGTTGATAAGATATCTTTCCGTCTCTGCCAATCCGGCCAATGATCCGATCTCATAAAATCTTTCGCTGACTTCATATCCGGCCATTTGGTCCTGCTCGATCAACTTTTGATAAAGCGCCGACAGATCAAATATTTCATCGGAGCCCATGACATCAAAAGCATCTTTTTTTAGCAGCCCTAACCCGTAATCAATATGGTCCATGCCTTCCAATTTATTTTTCTTGTCGTAAGCGGCGATCCTGCCTTTTTTAAAAACAATATTGCTTGGGCCCCAGGCATCATTGTTCTTTAATACGGTCATCAAGCCCCTTTGGCCGGCCTTAAGAAAAGACTGCTGCACATCCTTGAAATCGACCCTCAAATAGGAGTCCCCGTACATCACGAAAAACTCCTCATCCAGAAGGGGCAGGGCTTTTTTGATCGCACCCCCGGTCCCCAATGGGATTTCCCCATCTTCGGAGAAGACCACGTTTAAACCGAATTTGCTGCCGTCGCCTACAAAATCCTCCACTTGCCGGCTTAAATAACCGGAACAAATGATGATCTCTTTAATGCCGTTCTTCTTTAGCAACAAAAATTGATGGGCAATAAACGGTTCTCCGGCGACCCTGAGCAAGGATTTGGGTATATGTTCCGTCATCGGCCCCAGGCGCTTGGCCACCCCTCCGGCTAAGATCACAACAGCTGGCATCATGACTGGTTCATCACCTTGGTTCCTTCAAAATCAAACCTATAGCGCACTTCTTCCAAGCCTGCAGAGGACATGGCCCTCCTTAATTGCCCATGGTCCGTCGCATAAAACATCAAAAAACCTCCGCCGCCGGCACCGATGAGTTTACCTCCCAATGCGCCGTTTTTCAAGGCCAGGTCATACCACATGTTGATCTTGTCGTTGGAGATGGAGGCGGAACGCTTTTTCTTATGCTCCCAATGAACATTCATCAGCTGGCCGAATTTCTTCAGGTCCCCTTTTTCAAGGGCCTTCCTGCTCTCTTTGCCCAATTCTTTAGTAAAATGCAGGTTATCGATCATGGCTTTATTATCGGCCCTGCTTTTTTGGTGCTGTTCCTTGAGGATCCCCGAGGCAGAACGGGTATAGCCGGTAAAAAATAACAATAGATTGTCTTCCAGATCATACAATGTTTCTTTTCCTATTTTTAAGGGATAGGCTTTGACCGACTTTTTGGTAAACTCGAAAACCGTGATCCCGCCGTAAGCAGCAATATATTGGTCCTGCTTGCCGATAGGCTCTTTCAATCTATTGATTTCTATATAGCAAGCTTGCTCGGCAAGCTCGTTGGGATGGATCAAATTACGTTTATAGGTGTGTAACGCTTTAAGCAACGCGGTGGTGAAACTTCCCGATGAGCCAAGTCCTGTGCCTGCAGGAATATCCGCCATGCTCGCGATCTCCAGGTTATTGTCAAGGCCCAGGTATTTCAAAGATTCACGGATGATCGGATGCTTGATCTTATCTGCGTGCAACACCCTTTCCATGGATGAATATTTGATGATAAAGCCGGGCTGAAATGTCTTGTGTAAGGTAATGTAAACATAACGGTCAATGGCTGCAGCAATTAAGAACCCTCCAAATTTTTCATAATAAGAAGGCAGGTCCGTACCGCCGCCACCGAGCGTGATGCGCAAAGGACTTCTGACGATGATCATTTCGTCCTCCTGTCTATGTTATAGACCTTATCAACGATCTTAAGCGCCTCAAAGGCGTCATGAAGCTCCCCATTGAGCTGACCGTGGGAACCGATCGCATCAATGAAGGCCTCGAATTCCAGCTCCCATGAATGGTCTTCTCCGGGATATTCCCACACCGATGCCTTCGGAGGACCCATTTCCGGAAGCATCTGATAATAGGTCAATTTTTCCGTGCCGTAGCTTCCCCCCAGCCCATCGATCTGGATCTTTCCGGCTTTGCCGTAGATCTCCAAGCAAAACATATTTTTCCATTCCGTGCAACTGACATGGATCCATGCTACCTGGCTTTGAGAGGTCTTCAGACAAAGAAAGGCATTATCTTCCACCGGCATGTTCCAGAAATATGTGGCCACATCCCCCTTGATGGAAACAAAATCCCCCAAAAACCAGCGGCAAAGATCGATCATGTGCACGCCCTGGTCTATCAATTCCCCGCCGCCGGATCTTTCCGGATCAGCCCGCCATTCCTTATCGTAACCGATGCGCCCCCCATGGCCGTAACGGCCGCGCAAAAACATCAATTCACCCATGACACCGGAATCCACGATCTGCCTGGCCTTCATCATGGCCGGATGATAACGCAGATTGAAACCTACCTTGACCTTGCAGGTCGATCTTGCCGCCTTCTTCATCAAGGGAGTTATCTCTACCAGAGAACGGGCAACGGGTTTTTCCACCAGTACGTGTTTGTTGTGTTCTAAGGCATATAGTCCAATAGGAACGAGCCAGTCATTGATGGTCGACACGATCACCACTTCGACCTGCGGGTGTTTCACTGCCTGCTTCCAATCACTCATCGCCTCACCCGAACCCGCTACGGAACAAATTTCTTGGGCCCGTTCAATGACAGGGTCACAGGCAGCAACAAGCCGATGGACCCCGAGAGCCCTGGCCCTTTTCATTCCCATCAAACCGCAACCAATAATAGCGACATTCATTTTTTATTTGAACCCGATCCGTCGTAACTTGCCCATATCATCCGGGACCTTTTTCCCGTATTTCTTAACGATCCGGCCGTAGTTATCGCGGACATGGATAAGCCTGCCTGTCAAGGCATGTGCGGCCTTCCTGTCGATAAGAAGATCGACCAGATCAAAGATCTCCTGAGGCGGGGTGCCGCCATTCTGGAATACCAGGGATGCGCCCTCACGCTCTTTTTTACCTATTATTTTACCAGCCTTCAATATATCCGTCGTCAATCTGGTCTTGACCCCGCCGGGAGCCACCGCATTGATGATGATGTTTGGATATCCGGCCTCTTTTAACTCTTCAGCCATGGTTTCAACCATCCTCAGGATGCCGGTCTTGGAGGCGCCATAAGCATTAAAATGAGACCGGCCATAGGCAGCACCGCCGCCGGAAAACATCACGATGCTGCCCGTCCCGGCTGCTATCATTCTTTTGATGGCCGCCCGGGCGACGATGAACCCCCCTAATAAATTGATCCTCAACGTTTCTTCAAACTTTTTTACCGGAATTTCCCAGGAGTTTCCTATGGGGCCTTGAAGGGCCGCGCAATTGATGACCACATCCGGCCCCCTGCCACAGCGCTTGAAATGGCGGTCAAAGGCCGCCTCAACGCTTTTTTCGTCGGACACATCAGCCTTGATGTCCTTTGATGACGGATGCCTGGCAGCAACACTCACTTGAAACCCATTCTTACGGTAATATCCCGCAAGCATCCGGCCTATGCCTTTTGTGCCGCCAAAGATGATCATGGAATGTCCGTGCTTCATGCCCGTAAAAACTCCAAGGTCCTGATAACAGACTCTTTGATGCTCAATTTTGGCTTCCATCCAGCCTTGTTTATTTTATTCGTATCCAGGAATATGAACGGATTGTCCCCGACCCATCCGCGTTCACCGCCGGTATATTTTAATTTCGGTTTAAGGCCCAGGTGACCGGTGATCCAGCCAATGGAATCATTGACCTCGCAATATTCATTGGTCCCTAAATTCAGGACATTGACCTTGTCCTGGAACTTATCAACGGCAAAAAGCATGGCATCCAGGCAGTCCTGCACATAAAGGTACGATTTCTTCTGATGGCCGTTGCCCAAGACGATCATCTCCTGGGGGTTTTCCAAAAGCTTTTTATAAAAATCAACCACATGGCCGTGCGTGTAGCGTTCCCCGAGGATGGAAACAAACCTGAATATCCATGCCCTTAATCCAAAGCCCTCACAATAAGCCTCTATCAACCCTTCCCCTGCCAGTTTGGAAGCGCCGTATAATGATGTTTGGACGGGAAACGGGGCATTTTCCGGGGTTGGGATAATGCCGGATTCCCCATAGATCGATCCTGTAGAGGCAAAGGCAATATTTTTAATGGTATTGGCACGCATGGCCTCTAACACATTGAAAGTGGCAATGGTATTTTGTTGGAGGTCCTTCTGCGGATGCTCAATGCCGGAACGGACATCGGCATTGGCCGCCAGGTGAAAGACAAAATCACTGCCCCTCATGGCCTGTTTCAGGCTCGTCAGATCCAGGGTGCTGCCTTCGACTAACTTGAACTTCGAGGATGCGCTTGCTTGCTTTAAAAATTCTTTCTTACCTGTGCTGAAATCATCATAAACGACGGCGGCATGGCCGTTGGCCAAGAGCCGGTCAACCAAATTGCTTCCAATAAAACCTGCCCCGCCGGTAATGAAATATGTCATGCCCTTAAATATTGATCCTTTTGTCAACGATATAAACCGGACGCCTTCTTACTTCATCATAGATCCGGCCGATATACTGGCCTAGGATCCCGACGGCGATCAGTTGGACTCCCCCTATAAAGAGCACCAAACCTGGAAGCAAAAAAGAAGGGTCGTGGCTTATGGCCATATAAATTACAGCCAACAAACCGGCGGCACCGACGACCAAGCCGGCCATGCAAATATACGACAGCAGAACGCCGGAAAACCCGACTAGGCCGTTTAAGCCTATCTTGATCGACCCTAAGAAGGG
>CAZFON010000015.1:0-12730 GCA_964520185.1 uncultured Planctomycetales bacterium
AGCCGGTGGGAGAGCGATTTGGTTACTGGCCGCTTCACATGGTCGGATGGGATCTTCGCCTTGTTCGAGGTCGATCAAAATAACTTTACTGCTTCCTATGAAGCTTTTCAAGAGTTCGTTCATCCCGAAGACCGCTCCTTGGTTGAACAGTCTTACCACGGGTCGATCATGAACAAAAAACCGTACGAGATCGAACACCGGTTACTGATGAAGGATGGCCGCATCAAATGGGTTATTGGGATCGGTTACGCCGAATACGACGATACAGGTCACCCCATCCGGTTTATTGGTACCGTACAGGACGTCACAGAACGAAAATTTTTGGAGGAGAGACTACTGACCATGGCCCATTGTGATGCGTTGACGCAATTGATGAACCGTACGTCTTTTTTTGAGAAAGCAAATCTGGAGATCATTCGTGCGAGAAGGGCAGGCAGGCAATGCGCAATATTGTTCGTTGACCTCGACAACTTGAAGGGGGTAAATGATTCTTTGGGTCATTCAATGGGTGATGAGCTTTTGAAAGACACGGTCAGGAAACTTGCCTCATGTATCCGTGAAACAGATATCATGTCGCGTCTAGGAGGGGACGAGTTTATCATCTTTTTGAATGATATCGAACGCGGACAGGACGCTCAATATATAGCGGAACGTATCCGGGAAAAGTTTAATACGTCGCGCATCATTGAAGGCAATGACCTTTTTGTCACAGTGAGTGTAGGTATTGCTGTCTATCCTAATGATGGCGATTCCCTGGAAGAGCTTTTGAAGAATTCGGATACAGCCATGTATGTGGCCAAACACTCTGGCAGGAACATGTTCCGTTTCTTTGATCTTGGGATGAATAAGAACGCAGTCGCTAAAATGCAGATAGAGAGAGGTTTAAGAGATGCGTTGGGCAAGAAAGAGCTTAATTTATTTTATCAGCCGATCGTAAATATGGTTAGTAATAAAGTCAGAGGGTTCGAGGCGCTTATTCGGTGGTTCAAGACGGGAGGGGAGATCGTTCTTCCAGATCAATTTATCCCCATTGCAGAGGAGACAGGTCTTATCGTCCCTATTGGCGAATGGGTTCTTCATGAAGCGTGCCTGTTCAACAAGCGGCTGGTAAACGCCGGATATATGGATATGGTGATGTCAGTTAACATTTCTGTGGCCCAGCTTCGAAGCAAGGGCCTAGTGGATATCATCAAGAGTGCTCTTCATAATAGCGGCCTTCGCCCTGAGCTTTTGGAGGTCGAGGTGACAGAGAGTTTGTTTATTGAATCTTTAGACGCCGCTATTGAGATCCTTAATACGATCAGAGAGCTTGGCGTTAAAATTTCACTGGACGATTTTGGGAAAGGATATTCTTCGTTGGTCCATTTGCAGAAACTTCCCATCATGAATTTAAAGATCGATCGTTTATTCATTAAGGAGATCGCCAAAGACAGTGGTGAGAACGCCATGATCCCTGCGATCATCGACCTGGCGCATAAGGTGAAACTGGAGGTTGTCGCTGAAGGCGTGGAAGCAGAGGTTCAGATCGAGAAACTTTTAGTCAACCATTGTGATTATTATCAGGGAAATTTCTTTAGTAGGGCGATCCCGGCTGACCAAGTGCTGCCGTTCCTGGCGGGCATCCGCGATTTGGGGCGGGTGTGACCGGTTTGCGAGTGTATAACTTTTTTAAATCACCATATTATACTTGAGTACAATTGATTCATTTTTTCACATTCTTTAAAATATCGTATGGAATATTTCTCGATAGTTGCTAAATGGATCTCTGACAAAGCTGCGCAATCATTTGTTGTTTTCTCGGTACTCCTAATTATATTGGTTTGGTTAATAGCAGGCTTTCCGCTGCATTTTAGTGTGACATGGTATCTCATGTTCAGTACGTTCGAAGCGGTTGTCGCCATTATAATGCTTTTTATCATTCAAAATAGTCAAAATCGTCATACCATTGCGATCCAGCTCAAACTAGATGAGATCATCCGCGCTACTAAAGGCGCTCATAATGAAATGATGGATATTGAAAAGCTCACAGATGAAGATTTAGCGAAGATCCAAAAAAAGTATGGCCTACTGGCTGAAAAAACTAAAGAAGACTTAAAAAGAGGTAAGCTGGATACGCATACTCCTGAAATTAACAATACAACAACTAAGGAAACTATAATATGAGCAATATCACCACCAAAGATAGCACACAAATTTACTACAAGGACTGGGGTTCAGGTCAGCCCGTTGTATTCAGTCATGGCTGGCCATTAAGTTCGGATAGTTGGGAAGCTCAAATGCTTTTTTTGGCGTCCAAAGGTTATCGTTGTATTGCCCATGATCGTCGTGGCCATGGACGATCCAGTCAAACTTGGAATGGTAATGAAATGAATACTTATGCGGATGATCTGGCAACTCTGATCGATACGTTAGACCTGAAGAATGTTGTTCTAATAGGCTTTTCAGCCGGTGGTGGTGAAATTGCGCGCTATATCGGCCGTCACGGTACGAAGCGTGTTGCCAAAGCCGTTCTTGTTTCATCTGTGCCCCCGCTGATGCTCAAAACTGCTGCCAATCCTGGAGGATTGCCTATCGAAGTGTTCGATGGCATTCGTGCTAACTCAATTGCTGATCGTTCCAAATTCTACAAGGAAATCGCCGGTGGACCATTTTTCGGATTTAATCGGTCAGGTGCGAAGATCTCACAGGGAATGATAGACTGGTTCTGGCTACAAGGAATGAATGCAGGCCATAAGAATACTTTCGACTGCATCAAAGCGTTCTCAGAAACGGACTTTACCGAAGATCTTAAGAAGTTTGATGTTCCGACACTTATCATTCACGGCGATGACGACCAGATCGTACCGATCGGTGCCGCGGGACTGGCTTCTTCAAAGATAGTTAAGGATTCCGTTTTGAAGGTATATAAAGCCGCTCCCCACGGGCTGATCGACACGCATAAGGAACAACTCAACATCGATCTATTAGAATTTATCAAGGATTAAATTAATCTTCGCCGCGTTGCCATCATTTCGCCAACATCATGTCATCCGTTGCTATCTGATATTGAACCTTGGTACAATTGATTCATTTAAGTCCTCATCCTAGAATACGATCATAAATATGTGAATGCCTCATAAAATCAAGAACAGAAGAACGATATGGATGTTCAAAAAGGAGAAAGAATGTTTAAAAAGATCTTAAGATTCAAATCAGCCTTGGTCCTTATTTTAGGGCTATCAATGTTAAGTTTCGGCACATTCGCGTGGGCTGATGGCGATAGGGGTGAAAGGAATCGACACGGACATTACAAGCACCGTCACCACGATGGAAGGTGGTATACGCACGATGAAGTTATCGTCCGGAGTGCTCCGGGAATACAAGTAAACCTTAAATAGGCTCGCTGGGTTCGAATTCACGGACGCAGTCTTAAATTCAGGAGGTGAGATATGTTATACACCATTGCGGTTATTTTGCTCGCGCTTTGGTTGTTAGGATTGGTTTCATCGTACACAATGGGTGGGTTTATTCATATCCTTCTTGTTGTTGCTGTTATCGTTATAATTATGCAACTTATTAGCGGCCGAAAGGTAGTTTAATCATTCTAAATCTTAAATGCTTTAAAAAGGAGAAATAATGCCTAAACATATTCATCATCGCCAAGCATTTGGTGTGATTAAATCAGAAGGTATTTCTACGAATGTAACTCCAGATGATAATTCGATACAACTCCGGGCTTATCAGATCTATCAGGAAAAAGGCGGATCCGATCTAGAAAATTGGTTAGAAGCAGAGCAAAGTTTAATGAACGGGAAATAAGGGTATGAAGGAATTTCCAATATTTATGTTATCTGGGTTGTTCTTACTGATTGCGCTAACGGGATGTAATACAATCCATGGGGCAGGGAAAGACGTGGCCGATACGGGGCACAATATCGAACACGCCGCTAATTAAAGTTTATAGCGTATCAGATCCATGTAGGTTACGGACGATCTGAAGAATAAAAATCATTCTCCCAAGAACAGGTGACAATGGCCTAGGAACTGTTAGTTGCCTATTCTTTCTACCCCACCTTGTCATTTTTATCACAAGGTGGGTAGAGAATATTTAATGAGTAGTTGTGACTACTGTATCGCCTGCTGGTTGTTGATAAACCGTGGTAGTTTGTGAATCAGGACGATCATGGATGGTTGTTTCTTTGGAGTGCGAGAAAAAACACCCTTGCAGGGAAACTAGCGAAACGGCACAGACTAGAATTTGTAACATTTTTACTGCCATATCTCTCTCCTTTTTGCCTCTTATTTGGGCTCATTAAGTTAAAATTCTTATTCTATTTTAGGTGACTCCAAAGAATGAATCAATTGTACCGGGGTATAATAGACCGAGTTAGTTTTGATCTAAATCCCGGATGATGAACATTTCATCGATTATACTTCGGTACAATTGATATTTTTTGTAGTCTCCCTAAAATAAAAATATAGGGGGTTCACAATCCTTAAAAGCTAAGTTTAAAGAGAGGGGGATATATGAAAAATAGAAAATATCAAAAGAGCCATATGCCTGCAGAAGATGACACCTCATGCGAGGTAATACCCGAGGAAATTATAGGGACCAAACAGCTTTATAATTGGGTATACCGACAAGAGGAAGAAGATTATTATTTGTCTCAAAAGGTTTCGGTCCCTTTACCTGAATTTTCGCAGGAAGCATTATTTGTGGAATATTAGCTTCCAGGTACAAGAGAACTTGAATGGCTGTACTATATAAGGTTGACAATATAAGGGAGGACAGGTTCATGGAAAATCATACATTAGGGTATTTATTGTGGTTTCTTTTTATCGGTGGTGTGATCGGTTGGATAGCAGGGCTGATCACCAGAGGTCGGGGATATGGGATCCCCGCAGACATCGTTATCGGGATCGTTGGGGCCATGCTTGGGGGATGGATGGCCAATGTACTTGGATTGTCTGTCGGAAGCTCGTTTGGCATGTTCCTGCTGGCGATTGTAGGTGCGGTGGTTTTAGTAGGCCTGACACGCTTCGTTGTAAGGCATGTATAAGCTGTTTTCAAGGGCCTCTGCTAACGGCGATAGCCACTAGTCTTGAACTAGAGTAAGCGATAGAAGCCGAAAGGCAGAGGCCTTTGAAACAGTCTTGGATAATTGGTTGGTGGGGAAAAGAAAGGTCTTAAGCAGGGTTAAAATTTATGGTATTATACCTTGGTATAATTGCTCTTTAGAAGCCTTCCCTATTATAATAACCAAATAATGATTTTACCCGGATTATTGCTTCGTTCTGGCATTTAATTCGAATAATAATAAATAAGGGGAAAATGCCAACAAATATTTATGTTGTCGATGATGACGATTCGGTGTGCCGAGCGCTCAAAACTCTTTTAATGACCTTTGATTTTGTTGTGAAAACATTTAATTCAGCACAAAGTTTTTTTGAGAACGTTCCTGGGGATGCGCCAGGTTGTTTGCTTCTTGATATCCATATGCCAGGAATGGATGGATGGGAAACCCAGAAAAGAATTCTTGAAACAGGTTCGAAACGCCCTGTTATTTTTATCTCGGCTGAGAAAAAAGATGATGCTACCCAGCGGGCCCAAAACGTTGGCGCTGTGGGGTTTTTACAGAAACCCGTTAATGGCCAGTCCCTGGTTGATCTTATCAATTCAGCATCTAATAAATAATGCGGGTTTTTAAATGAAAAAGAAAATAATTGTCAGCAGGCAAAAGAAGATCCAAAAACCGCGGATAAAAGATTTTACCCGTAACGGTTTAGAAAAGAAAATTCGCCGGCAATCGCGTGAACTAAAAAATAAAAAAGGGCTTTTAAGGGAAGGCGCCTACAGGGAAGAATTAGCGGAAAAGCAAATATTACTTAAGACCAAGGCCATAGAATTCTCTTCTGACGCCATTTTTATTATTGATGCCGCAGGATCTAATTTCCCTATAATCTATGCCAATGCGTCTTTTTTTAGTCTTACTGGTTATTCAATAAAGGACGTCATTGGAAAAAGTTATTTTTTACATAATGGGTTTGATGTCAATTTGAGTGACGCCGAATCAATAAAACAGACTTTGCTACAAGGGAAACCTTTTCATGGGGAGATACAGAATACTAAAAAGAATGGTGAAAAGTTTTGGAGCTTACTACGCATCGCTCCGGTACGTGATAGTAAAGGGGCTACCACTCATTATGTGGGGATCAAAACAGACACTACATTGATGAAGCAGCGTGAATTTGAAATTTACGAACAGCGCGAAGAGCTTTTGCATGTGACGAGGGTTGGGAAACTCGCGGAATTTGTTTCTTCTTTAGCCCATGAGATCAGCCAACCTTTGGCCGCCATTCTTTCTTATGCTGAAGCGGTCCAGCGTCTTTTTAAGGGCAGGGAACCCCAACTACAAGAGATCATGCAGAATATTATCAATGATGATCATAGGGCCACTGAAGTTATTCGGCGCTTACGGGAACTGTTAAAAAAGAGCAAACCTACTTTCGAGCTTCTTAATATTAATGTTCTTATCAAAGACACCGCTACGCTCATTATGCCACATATCACTTCAAAGAATAAAGACATTCATTTTGAGTTGGATAGTGGCCTTCCATTGATCCAAGGCGATCGAATACAACTGCAACAGGTGCTTTTGAATCTTATCAGCAATAGTTTAGAAGCGATGGAGGAGAGACCTGAGTCCAGAGATTTATTGATCAAATCATTCCTTAAAGATACTAAGACGGTGATGATACAGGTCAAAGATTCCGGATGCGGTATCCCTGCAGAAAATATGAAAAAATTGTTTTCGCATTTCTTTACAAGTAAGAAGGACGGTTTGGGCATGGGCTTATCCATCAGCCGTTCTATCGTAGAGGCCCATGGCGGCCATTTGGACGCGGAGAATAATATCGATCATGGAGCCACATTTAATTTTTCCCTTCCCATCGGGACAAAGGAAAATGTATGAGCCACACAGGGGCCATTGTTTACGTCGTGGATGATGATGTTTCAATGTGCAAGGCTTTGGCTGTATTGTTAAAAGCACAGGAATTCAGGGTTGAAACCTTCACAAGTGCAGAAGGGTTTCTAGCTTTCAAACACCCTAAGATCCCATCGTGTCTGGTCTTAGACTATATTCTTCCGAACATCAATGGATTGGCCCTTCAGGAAATAATGGCCAAACGGGGGATCCTTATCCCTATCATATTTATTACAGGACATGGTAGCATCCCAATGACTGTAAAGGCCATGAAGGCAGGAGCTATTGATTTTCTTTCCAAGCCTTTTACGAATAAAGAATTAATTAAAGCGATCACTCTCGCCCTTGCGAGAAGTAAATCCCAAAATCACAGGCAAGCTGAGATAGTTAAGATCAAAAAGCGTATCAGCACCTTGTCACCACGAGAATTTGAAGTTTTTCATTTGGTTGCCCGTGGTATGCTGAATAAACAGATTGCTTCAAAGCGGGGGACTGCCCTTCAAACAATCAAGGTCCACCGTGGCAGGGTCATGCAGAAGATGCAAGCCAAAACCGTTACAGAACTTATCAACTTCGCCCAAAAAGCGGGCATTACTTCCTCCCCGGCTTAACCATCCGTCGTCACTCCCTTGATTTTCATCAATTATACCCGGGTATAATTGATTTATTTCCGTGTCCTCCTAAAATGCTTCAAGAAGGAGTTAGATCATGTTGGATGCATTGAAGAAAAGATTTAGATTCAGGATCATTGCGCCTGCCTATCCGGCATTCAATATTTATTCAAACATAGCATCCTGTACAACAGCCTTAGGCCCGGTTTATGTAGCCACGAATGTTAACAAAATGGCAAAGTGGGATGCTGAAGTGATCGATGAAAACAATCTCCACTTGCATGGGCCAAGAGGTAAAGAGGGGGGCGCTGACCATGACTTTTTGCAGCAACTTAGACCTGCTGATGTTGTTGGATTCTATGGCGGATTAACCAGCACGATCCCTCGTCTGTACAAGATCGCACAGTTTTACAAAGAC
Source organism: uncultured Planctomycetales bacterium (assembly GCA_964520185.1). GTDB lineage: Bacteria > Omnitrophota > Gorgyraeia > Zapsychrales > Fredricksoniimonadaceae > JABDGZ01. Next base: position 7,995 of record CAZFON010000015.1, read on the forward strand.
AAGGGAGTGGTCACGATCGCCGGCGGGCAGCATTTTGTGGGAGACAATATGATGGACGCTTTGTCTCATGGGATCGACTACCTTGTTATAGGAGAAGGTGAAGAGACTATTCAGGAACTTTTGGAAGGGATCGAAGGTAAACGTGAGATCACTCAGGTGAAAGGCCTTGCGTTCATAAAAAACGGAGAACTATTCCGCACCGCCCCAAGGGAACCATTGCTTGATTTTGACAAATTGCCGCTTCCTGATTTTTCATTGGTGAGGTATGCCCGGATCAAGGTTTATCCAGTTGAGCGTATCCGGGGATGCGGCATGGAATGTGAGTTCTGTACCGTCAAGGGAAAGCCCAGGGCAGCTTGCCCTGAGCGGCTTCTGGAACAGATCAGACTTTTGGTCGAAACAAGGGCTGCGCGGCATTTTTTTATTATTGATGACCTTTTTGGCCAGCATCGCACAGAGACAGTACAACTTTGCTATGAGCTTAAGAATTATCAAAAGCGCATTGGGAAACGGCTCGATTTTACGGCACAAATAAGGCTGGATAAAGCAAAGGACCCGGAACTTCTTTTAGCGATGCGCCAGGCAGGTATTAACATGGTCTGTATTGGTTTTGAATCCCCCATCGCTGAAGAATTAAAGGCCATGAACAAACATATCGATCCTGGAGAGATGTTATCTTTCACAAAAGTTTTTCACCAATTTGGGTTTTTAATACATGGAATGTTCATTTTTGGATATCCTCTTGAAGAAGGACAGTATTTTGATATGACAGCCAAGGAGAGAGTTAAACGCTATCGGATGTTTATCAGTAAAGCGCGCATCGATACTATTCAAATTCTGCTCCCGGTCCCGCTACCGGGAACGCAATTAAGCCGCAGGCTTCAAGGGCAAAACCGGATCTATGATATTTGTGATGTTGGATGGGAATATTATGATGGAAATTTTCCTGTTTTCGAACCTGACGCGCCGCTAAGCGCTGAGGAAATGCAGGCAGCGCAAAGAAAAATTATGGCGTCTTTTTACCAGTTTGGATTTATTTTTAAGATCGGTTTAAATATATTAATATTTCCAGAATTAGTTTTATTTCTACATAACATTAAGCGGGGGTGGGATAGATGGTATCGGTATTGGCGGAACGATCTGATCCGTTTTATGGGATGGACCATCATAAGAAAATGGAATATGGATTTTAATAGGAATGGATTTCTTGAAAGACTGCAATCGGCAAAAGGTCAGATGGGAAGGTAAAAGGGAGCAGGGGGTGTTCTCTAAAGCAAAAATAAAAGAGTTACTAAGTAGATTGTTGAAACTTAATAATACGCCTCAGGAAATAGCTTTGGGGGTTTCTATCGGCGTTATTATTGCTGTCATGCCTTTATATGGATTCCATACGATTCTTTGCGTTATATTTGCTGTTCTAATCCCCCCCGCGAACAAGATCGCAATCTTGATCGGGACCAACGTCTCTCTTCCACCAACGCTGCCATTTATTACATGGGGAGGTTACAACATAGGAAGGCTGATCCTAGGAAACCAATACCCGCCTTTAAACTTATCTTTTTTCAAGGCAATTACAATTAAAAATATGCTTAATTTTTATTACCCGTTGTTTATAGGAAGTTTTGTTTTAGGGCTCTTTCTGGCCACCATATTTTACTTTTTAACGTTTTGGATAGTTAAAAATAAAATGCGAGCAAAACCTATCTTATTGATGGTCTTTACAATCGTTCTTTCATTTTCATTACCGGATGTTTGCGTCCTAGCTGATGGATACAAAGGGGAAAGGATAGTTTATGGCGTAATGCCTTTGGGACGCTGTGAATATAATAATTTAGGTGAGGTTAATATTGCCGGACAAAAATTGCCTAGTGTCACTTTCAGGACACGGGCCATGGGCCTCAATGATATGGAGAAGGTTTATATTGATAAAAAAACCCATTTGCCACTAAAAGTAGAAAGGGACGTCTCATTGTGGTTTGGTCACGAGTCCCTTGTTGAGCGTTATGACCAGGGGAATTTTATACTTACAATTGATAAATTTAAAAACAAGAAAATGGTGAAAAGGTTTGTGTTCAAAATGGATGGCCCCATTCAAAATGCTATCCTTTTGCCATTCTATCTTAGGCAGATCGACAATCCTGAAATCGGCTGGGAAATAAAAGTACGCCTTCCAGATGAATTTCTAATTCGTCTGAAATCTATTGAAGAAGTATCAGTCCCCGCGGGAAAGTTCATGGCGTATCATTTTACAAGCGCTCCCAGTAAGTTTGAAATTTGGATAAGTAAAGATGATCTGCGTTTGCCGATCAAGATCAAAGGTCTTGGGTTTTTGGGCTACACGTTGGTCATGAAAGAACACCATTTGCCTCAAACCCGAACAAATGAGGTCCTAGAACATGTCCCAGATAGAAATCAGAAAATATAAATTAAAAGACAGGAGTGACGTTCGCAGGATAAGTTGTGAAACTTCCTTTCCGGAAACGGACCGTGGCTTGTTCATTGAAGATGATGAAATAATCGCCGATGCTTTAACGATCTATTATACAGATTATGAGCCGGGATCTTGTTTTGTCGCCATGGACGGGGATAAGGTTGTGGGCTACATCATAGGCACAAAGGATGCTTCCATGATGGAAAAAGTTTTTTCAAGGGACATCCTTCCTAAATTCCTTAAAAAAGCATTTTGCAGAAATCTTTTTATTAGAATGAAAACATGGCGTTTATTTTTCTATATTACGATGAGCGCATTAAGGGGTGAGTTTTACGCCCCTCATTTTTCCACGCAATATCCTGCCATGCTTCATATCAATGTTGATAAAGATCATCGGGGCCGTCATGTAGGAAAAAGACTCATTGATCACTATGTGAATTTCCTTAAAGATCAGGGGGTCAACGGCATCCATTTCGGGACGATTTCAGAGGGAGCGAAGGAATTCTTTTTGAAATCCGGGTTCGAATTATTACATGAATCAAAAAGGTCTTATTTGAAATACCGGACAGGAAAAATGGTCCCTTTTTATATTTTTGGAAAGACCTTGGATCAAGATCAGTTAAAAGGAAACAGATCAAATGTATGTACAAAATAGCCCTCACTCTATTTCTATTTGTTCCTATGGGGGCTGGTTGCGCCGGTACTCATAAAATCCTAATAGAAAAGTCACCGCACCATATTACCTTTCCCCAAAATTTTTTATGGGGAGCAGCCACCTCCGCCCATCAGGTCGAAGGAAACAATATTAATAACGATTGGTGGGAGTGGGAACAAGCCCTTCCCCTTCAAATGCGCTCAGGACTGGCGGATGATGAGTGGAACCGTTTTGAAGGGGATTTTAAACTGGCCCAGGAATTAAAGTTCAATGCTTTCCGCTTCTCTATTGAATGGAGCCGTATTGAACCTCAAGAAGGTCAATGGGACAGCAAGGCTTTAGACCATTACACACAGATGATCCGCTCGCTTCGATCAAAAGGCATGGAGCCAATTGTTACACTTAATCATTTTACCATTCCTTTGTGGTTGGAGCGTCAGGGAGGCTGGTATTCCGATAGGACACCACAACTTTTCGCTCGATACGTCAAAGAAGTTACAGAAACTTTAGGCAAAGATGTCCATTATTGGATCACGTTAAATGAACCTAGTGTATATACGTATAAAGGCTATATGGTTGGGGAGTGGCCTCCGGGAATAAAGTCACCTGAACAAGGGATCAAAGTTCTTAAGAATTTGCTTTTGGGGCATGTCCTGGCTTATGGAAACATCAAAGAGGTGTATATCCTAAAGGCTTGGAAGGAGCCTATGGTTGGAATTGCCCAAAGCGTGCTCATATTCCGGGCTTGTTCGGATACTTCTATCAGGGACCGGGTTGCGGCTCGTTTCAGGCATTGGATGTTCAATCATTTATTTGTCCAGGCATTGGTCCGGGGGAAAGCCTATTGTATCGGGGTCTTCAGTATCCATCTGCCTAGGGCAAAAACCTTGGATTTTATCGGTTTAAATTATTACACTCGGGATTTTGTCCGTCATAATGGTTTTGGATTCCCCGGAATTTTAGGACAGGCATGCACAGCAACCGCTGAACAGGGCCGGCTTACCGGAAAAGACAATTTTCTTTCATGGGAAATTTATCCCAAAGGTCTGTATACCTTCCTTAAAGATTTTTCGCGATACAAACTTCCTCTTTTAGTCTCAGAGAACGGAATTGCTACTGACAATGATACTGAGCGTTCGGCGTTTATTGTCGAACATCTTAAAGCAATGGCCCAAGCGATGCAAGAAGGCGTCCCGGTGATCGGCTATCTCTATTGGTCCCTATTGGATAATTATGAATGGAGCGAAGGATTTGCCCCTCGATTTGGATTGATCGAGGTGGATTATAAAACACAAAAACGAATGATCCGGCAATCGGCAAGAAAATTTGAGGAAATCATCAGATCTGACCAATTGAGTTATTAGGCCATTATACCTTGGTACAATTGATTCATTTCAGGTTCTCCATAAAATACGACTATGGAGCTGGAGCAATTGCAAAGTAACGAATGCGACAGAATTTATTTCTATAAAAAACAAGTTTACGTTGTAGATGACGACGATTCTATACTGCGAGCAGTTAAATTGCTGATGGTGTCGCATGGATTTATAGTGAACACATATTATTCTTCAGAGGATTTTTTTAGCGCGTTACCAAATAGTGCTCCTTGGTGCTTGATACTGGATATTCACTTGTCGGGATTAAATGGGT
>CAZFON010000016.1:0-12677 GCA_964520185.1 uncultured Planctomycetales bacterium
TGAAGAATTCCGCAAGCATTTAATGAGCTGGCTGGATGTGCCCAAGAACGGCCTTGATTCGGAGAATTATTCTTTCGGTGTAGAAAAGAATGCCCGGCGGTACATGGGAGGGCTTTCCCTGAGTATCGTAATGCTCATGGTGCAACTTTCTCTTTGCCCGATCCATGCTTCAGCCCAACCCATTGAACAAGCCACAACCAACGTTCAAAGCCCGTCGATTGTTTTAGTCGGAACCAATCACATGACAAACGGGGTTCACCAAGAGCAAAATGCCCGGCACACCCGGAAACATATTGCTCCAGTTTCTAATGATTCGGATGATCTGACAGCCGTCGATGGGAAAACAGACATGGATGCTTACCAGGGATTTGATATCAATTCGCTGGTCAAGGACCTCAAATGGGGCCTGGCCTGCGTCGGAGCTTTCTTATTTGTAGCTTTACTGTATTTTGCCAAGATTAAATTTGATATGCCGGTCTCTTTACGGAGTTCTTCTTGGGGCAAGTCCCTGGGACAGGGAGGGGATTATTACCGTGGCACGGGCCATCAAGGGAAAGCAGTTAATAAAATCAGGACCAAACTCACCGTAAGGGATACACCCAAGATCGTTTGGGGCGCATTCACCAAACTTGGCCTGGATGTTGTGGCTGTGATAGGTGTCGCGGTACTCCTTTGTTCAGTCAATCTTTATCCGCTTATCGTTCTCTGGACTGCCACCTGCTATGTGGTGCTCAAAACAGGAGTGCGCTTATTCCAGGAAGCCGCCATGTACCGTCAGGATAAAAGCAACGATGTCACAATCGTTGGATTGGCTCAGGAAAAGATCAAGGTCGACCTTCAAAAACAGGGATACGAGGGGCCACAGCTTGAGGCGGAGTTATTAAAAAGAAAGAAAGAAGCAAGAGAGAAGTTGGGCTTACCGGCGCAGCCAACGCCAATGACTCAAAAAGGTCCTCACGATACCCAGGTCATTAACACCGTTGCCCAACATTCCAGGATGGTCATTAAATTAACGCCGGAAACGGTCTTAAGGACCATTTTTGAGAATAATTGCGTATGCCGCGTGATGAAAAAGAGGGATGCAGGCCAATTGGTTGAAAGCATGAGACGGGAGATCCTGGACAAGAAGGGAGTTGTCCATGGGGGAGGAATTTATTGGAACAAGCCTGATGATAAAAGCGAGATCTGTCTGGCCCAGAGCGAGGACGGCAAGGGTTGGATCAATGCCCAAATAATGATCAATGCAGCAAGACGATGGTTGAGAAATACGAACAAGTTGGTTTATGAAGTTGGGCCAGACAGGTACCACATGCCGGATGAAGACGAGTTAGCGGCCATCGATCAAATGCTACCAGAAGACAGGCCGGTCTTGATCCCTGCTACTGAGATCCCGTATCCATGGCACGCGCTGATTGGAGCAGAGGCGAGACCAGCACTTTCTCTTATTGCGCAATCGTCTGAATTTATGAAGGAATTCAGGGCCGTTTATCTCAGAGCCACTTCCTACGGAGGCGATCTAAGGGAAGTTATGGCCTTTCTAAATACGCATATCCCTGATGAGCATAGAGCCTTTATTAAAGACGGGCGGCATATCGACGGCCGCGGGTTTTCTGATAAACATAAAGAAAAGCGATGGGTCTTTGATTTACGTAAACGCGATTGGGTTGAGTTCAAAGGCTTTCACCAGTTCATTTTGGAAGCGTCGGGAGAGAAATACGCGGAATTTTATAACGGTAAGATGGCTCGTCTCCAGCCTTTCTGTGATCAAAATCACGGTGTTGGCGAGACCATGGCCGAAGACACTTTAAGAGAAGTTACCAATATGCACATCGCCGATGATGTAGAGCTCATCCGAAGGGCGCAGACCGGAGAACTGGAGCAAGGAGACAGGATTTTGTTTATGGTACCAACGGATCGGGCGGTGGTGGATACGGCCGATAAACAAGAAAAAAGGAGGGATTCCGAAAAGGAACGGGACAAGACGATTATTTTCTTGGTCATGCTTTTCATGCTCTTATTGGCGCTGTTCTGTTTGGGTTCTAAATACGTGTCAACGCCTAAACTAGTAGCGATGAAGTATAAACATAAAATGTGCAGAAGAACAAAGGCAGCAAGGCTGTGGCAGATCATTTGGCGCAAGCCGATATCATGGCCGGTGGCAATCAAACCCATTCTTATATGGGAATATGCCTTCCCTAATATAGTCTTTTGGTTCTTCAATATTGTCGGACGGGAGATCAATACTATTGAACAGTACGCATTACTACCGATCTTGATCAGCCTAAACACATTTTATATTCCTTATCAGGCACTTTATTTTAAGGCCTGGTGGAGGAATTTTATTCCGCTTATCTTGGAAGTTATCACCGTCACTGTCACCGTTATCAAATTCGTCATCAAAGTAAGGCAAAGGAGCATCATTTTGCCTGTGGTGGGCTTTTTAAACGGCAGGAGCATGTTTGATATATTCAGGATCATGTTTTTTAACGTGTTTACCTTTGATGTAGAGGTCACATCAACAGTTTATCAATACACCATGATCGTTTAAATAAGGTTTTAAACAAAGGGGGAGACATGGACGAAGAACGCAGACAGTTACACCGTTGGGAGATCAGGAAGGAAGCCAAGGTCTGGCTGCCGGGAGCTTTGGAATTTAGCTACGGCTTTATCGAAGACATGCATCTAAAGGGGATGCGCATCTTCTTTAACAGACCGCTTCCGGAGCAAAGGCCCTTGAAGATGACCTTTACCATAGGCCACGAGGGTTACAGTATTAAGATCGAGGCCGAAATAGAGTGGTCTAAACAAGAAACGGGTTGTTATGTCTATGGCCTTTCTTTTCATAAGATCGACGAACTCGAAAAGGAAAGGATGTACCAGTACATCAACGGCAATTGTTATGACCAATTTCAGGAACAATGGTGGGGAATGCAAGGACAAGGATCAAGCTTGCCGGAGAGCAACTAAGTGCGAAGGAATTGGCGGTCAAGAAAGCTTTGGGTTACTTCAATGAGGGTTGGCCGTCCATGGGGGCAAATGAAAGGATCAGTACATTCAAGTAATTGCTTGCGTTGATATTCGGCTTGGGTCACATCAAGCTTGTCGCCGGCCCTGACAGAAGCTTTACAGGCACGGCGGGCCAGGGCATCATTATCCATCCGAGGAGCATCCGCTCCTGCCAAAAGATCCCGCACCACCACTTCGATATTTTTCAGCAATAAAGGCCTCGTTTGCACAGCGATCGTATCATTATCAAATTGGTTGGTTTCAATACCGGCAGCGGTCAATTTCTCCTGCAGTTCTTCCCAGGCGATCTTTTCCTGGGGAGTTAATTTGAGCAAGACGGGTGTAAGCAGTGGTTGGGTTTCCACCTTTGAACTATTGAGCTGGTTCTTGAATTTTTCGTACATGATGCGTTCCTGCGCGGCATGCTGGTCAACGATCAAAAGCGATTCATCTACCTCGAAAAGCAGGAATTTCTGAAGGAAGCTTCCGACATACCGTGCCCTGGAAAATTTGGAGCGCAGGGTATTGTCCTCACCGAAAAGCTGAAAGTCCAGGGGAAGACTGTCCATGACTTTGTCGCCCCCGGGTATTTTAAAAGCGTTCGGCCCGCCTGCCGGTGAGGCGGGCAAGGACATGTAAGATTGCAGTTGACCAGGAGCAAAGATCAGTTCATCTGCAGGAAGACCTCCGGTCAGGGGAGAGGACAGTTCTTTGGTTTGTCCTTTATGCATCAACTGGTATTCCGTCATGCGCCGCAATAAGCTGATGATCCTGGCCTCGTCTTTGAGACGGACCTCGCGTTTGGTGGGATGGATATTGATATCCACATTTGATGGGTCCAGGGTGATATTGACGATAAAGGTCCCATAGACCCCGGGCGGCATGATGAGTTTATAGACATCATTGAGGTTAAAGCTTAAATTTTTGCTTTCCACCGGACGGTTATTGATGAAAATAAACTGCAGATCCCGGCGGGGACGCTGGATATTGATGTCGCCTAAAGTCATCCTTATTCGGATCTTATCTTCCACGAACTCTTGGTCAGTTTCCAGGAAGTGGTTCATAGACACATTCAACGCCGCCGCAGCACGGTCCAGTGCCGAAGGCGCAGGCCTTAGATCCAACAGCGTGCGCCCAGCGTGGGTCAAGACAAAGCGTATCTGGGGGTAGATCAAGGTGTAAGGAAGCACGATATTAAGGACCTGATGCAACTCAGATGTATTATTTTTAAGGAATTTACGGCGGGCAGGGGTGTTGAAAAAAAGCTCAGCAACTTTGATGTCTGTCCCTGACTTGGGCAGGGCGCAGGGAGCAAGGTCCTGACGTACGCCGCCCCTGGTATGGATTTGCCAGCCATCCTCGGTGGAAGTGCGTGATGCTAAAACAATATCGCTGACAGCGGCAATGGAATATAGCGCCTCTCCGCGGAATCCCATCGAATGGAGTTTTTCCAGGTCTTCAATGTTCGCGATCTTGCTGGTGGCATGGCGCTGAAAGATCTTCTCCAGATCCACGCGAGCAATGCCTGAGCCGTTGTCCTTGATATGGACCAGCTCCTTGCCGGCATCTTTCAAGTGTATCTCAACGCTGGTAGCCCCGGCATCAATGGCGTTTTCCAGGAGTTCCTTGACGACCGAAGCCGGACGGTCCACCGCCTCGCCGGCAGCGATCTTGGCGATCACATCAGGGGAAAGAATGTTGACTTTGGCTGTCATGATAATTTACGTTTCAATTCGTCCAGTTTTTTTAGCGCTTCCATGGGAGTAAGGCTGTTGATGTCGATCTCTTCCAGGGCGGCGCGCAATCCATCCAAATTCGACGGGGCGCAGGGTTTGAACAGAGTCAACTGATTATCTTTCTTTGAATAAGGGTTTGGCGTACCGATCTCCAGTTCAGAAAGGATCTCTTTGGAACGCTTGATCACGGCTTCAGGTATGCCGGCCAGTTTGGCCACGTAGATCCCGTATGAATCATCCGAACCGCCGGGGATGATCTTGTGCATGAAAATGATCTTGTCCTTCCACTCGCGTACTGCCACGTTGTAATTTTTGATCCCCTTAAACTGATCGGCAAGGGCGGTCAATTCGTGAAAATGTGTTGCAAAAAGGGTGCGTACGGCCTGGATGTGCATGTGTTCAGCCAGGGCCCAGGCCAGGCTTAATCCGTCGGAAGTTGAAGTGCCACGACCGATCTCATCCAGGATGACGAGTGAACGGGGTGTCAGGTTGTTAAGGATGTCCGCAGCCTCGGTCATTTCGACCATGAAGGTGCTTTGGCCTTTGGAGATCTCATCATGGGCGCCAATGCGGGTAAATATTTTATCCACGAGCCCGATGGTGGCCGAAGTTGCCGGGATGGGAGCACCCATCTGGGACATGATGACCAGGATGGCATTTTGGCGGATATAGGTGGATTTACCGGCCATGTTGGGGCCGGTCAGAATGACCAGATGGTTCTCATTGGTATCCAAAAGAAGGTCATTGGCGATAAAATGATCCGTTACTGATCTTTCAACCACCGGATGCCGCCCCTCGTTGATCTCCAGGATGGTGGAGGTGTTGACCTGAGGGAAAATATAGTGCTCCCAGGAAGATAATTGGCCTAAGGCAAATAAGCAATCAACCGTTGCCAATTGGCTGCAAACCTCGTGTAGCTCTGGCGCCTGGGCGAGGACGGCCTTTTGAATTTCTTCCAAAATACGTTTTTCAATATTCAATATTTTATCCTGGGCCGTCAGGAATTTCTCTTCGTATTCTTTCAGCTCTTGGGTGAAATAACGCTCACCGTTGACCAAGGTCTGCTTGCGTACATAATGGCCGGGCACCTCTTGTTTGGAGCGCGCTTTCGAGATCTCGATATAAAAACCAAAGACATTGGTAAACCCTACTTTCAGCGATGGGATCCCTGTTTTCTTGATTTCCTGGGCTTGATATTGTGAGAGCCACAGCCTGCCGTTTTCCAGGATATTTTTTAGTTCATCTAAGCCGGCATCGATCCCCGGCTGGATCATTTTGCCTTCGGGTTTGGCTAACGGTACATCAGGGTTAATGGTTTTTGTCAATAGTCCGCGCAGGGAGTTCAGGTCCTGGACCTCCAAAAGGGGATTGGCATGACCAGACAAGGTTTCGGCGATTAAGGGGATGCGCAATAAGCCCTGGCGGATACTTAGAATGTCCTTGATGGAGCCGCACCCGCAGGAAAGCCGCGAAAGTGCTTTTTGCAGATCAGGCAGGTTTTTCAGGCATTCGCCAAGCCTCACGTTATTAGCTAATAATTTGGCCGCTTCCTGCCGCAGTTGGATGGCGGCCACGTCCTTAAGCGGATGATATAGCCAATACCGGAAAGCCCGGCGGCCCATGGGCGTTAAAGTCAGGTCAATGGTCGCAAGCAGAGGCTCGAGTTCCAGGCCATAATGGGCCGCAGGAGAAATAAAAACGTGATCATCCTGGGCATAAAGGGCGATCTTGTCAATGTGCTTGAGGCTGGTCTTGTTCATGTTCTTTAAATATTCCAGCAAAGCACCGGCGGCCCCATGCGCCAGGCCCAGATCATCGACCCCGAAACCTTTGAGGGAATGGGTGGCAAAATGAGCACAGAGGTTCTTGTAGGCCATTTCGCCATTAAAGGACCAGTCACCCAACGAGCTTAAGGCCATCGCGCGCATTTTGACCAGAGGATGGGAAAAAAGCTTTTTTATACTATCTTCCTGGGATTCAGGATAAAGGCATTCGAAGATCGGCAGTTTAGCCAAAAGTTCGATGGTTTTATGTTCGGAAAGTTCGTTGGCGAATATGGTGCCGCCGGAGTTGTCGATAAAAGCAACGCCGAAGCCGTTTTTTCCTGTACAGATGCTTAAAAGATAACGGGAATCGATGGATTCATCCAGATAAGTCCCGGCGCTGATGATGCGGATCACGTCGCGTTTGACAATACCTTGGGCTAAGGCGGGGTCTTCCACCTGTTCACAGATAGCGACTTTTTTCCCAGCTTTGATGAGTTTGGCGATATAATTGTCGCTCGAGTGATAAGGCACACCGCACATGGGGATCTTGCCAGTGGCATCACTGCCGCGGGAGGTCAGGACAAGGTCTAAAATAGATGAGGCTTGGGTGGCGTCTTCATAGAACATTTCATAGAAATCACCCAGCCTGAAAAAAAGAATGGCGTCCTTGTGCCGCGCCTTGATATCGCGGTATTGCTTGATCATGGGGGTAGCTGCTTGCACAGGGATTATTTATAGCACAAACCAAAGCTTGGGGGCAAATGATTTTGTTTGGGCAAAAATGAAAGTTATGCATAAACGATTTAATATTAAGTTCTTATTCATCACCTTTTTGATCATTCTCTCCGCCTTTCCCTGGCTGGGTTTATGTGAAACTTTGCCGGTTCCTCCTCTTTATGAAGACATCATGAGGATCATCGATCCGCTGGCTTACTCCGGTTTCCCGGTCATGGTCAAGCCTGCCACGAACCTGAGCATTGATTTTAACCAGTGGACATGGACCCTGCGCAATATCCATGAATACGACAGCCAGGGAAGGATCCTTCTGGAAGAAGGCCATTATGGCCTTTGCGCAGAATTGGCCACCTATGTCTTTGAGCAAATGAAGCCTTTGCTAGGACCGCGTTATGAAGTCAGGTTCGCCATGGTCACGGAATCAGGTTTTTTTGCTGCAAACCAGTCCAACCATATTGCTTTATTGGTAGGGGACAAGGCCGACAAGCAGATCTATTTGATCGACCCCAGTTTTCATAAATACGCAAGGCTCAAAGATCTGCCTGAATATAGGGTCCTGAATATCCAGGACACGCTCGTCTTTGTCAGGGACAGGTCCCAGGATGTTTCCTTCAAAGTAGACCAGGCCACTCCTCTTTATATCAAAAATGATTTCCTGCTGTCTTTTGCCGTGACCTCCGTGGATGGTAAATTCGACAAGAACAACTTCATCCTGGTCATTTCCGCGATGCGCCGCTTTAAATCCGCCGGAAAGGACATCGCGGTCATCGGCCTGCGCCATGGGGAATTCGAAGATTATGAGGACAGGGCCATGTTGGCCGACCTTTTGACCCCGGATGAAATCAGGGTGCTCTTTGACAAAATAAAAAATTGGATCAAAAAGGTGAGGGATGTTTAGTTGAAGAATTTCATGATCAATGCCTCTTTGGCCATGGCAGGCCTTTTGGTCGGATTTATGATCGTCGAACTGATGGTCCGCCCTCATCAGGCTCAATTTGTGAATTTCATTTTGCAAGAGAGGCCCCCCCTGATCGAGGCATTTTATAAAAGACTGTATAGATATGATCCCAGGTTGGGATGGCTTCCATTATCTAATGTGTCAGTGAAAGAATGGTCAGGCCGGGCGTCCACGTTAGATGACGGGTTCCGTTCTAATGGAAAACAATCAAATATTAAGAACGGCATTTCGATCCTTGCGCTGGGGGATTCTTTTACATTCGGAGACGATGTTTCAGACACCGATACCTGGCCGGCATTTTTGGAACAGCTAACCCGTTTCAAGGTCTATAATGCAGGTGTTTCCAGTTACGGAATTGACCAAACTATTTTGAGATTGGAAGAAGAAAATTTGATCAAAAAATATGATCCGCGGATCATTATTTTGAGCATTGTCGGAGATGATGTTCATAGATGTATAGAAACAGTCAGGCATGGAGCTCCGAAACCGTATTTTAAATTAGAAAATGACCATTTAATACTTCAAAAACAACTGCCGTTCGACAAAGGCATGGACGTATTCCGCAAAATTTTGGGTCATAGCTATGTTTGTCATCGCATCATGAGCTCCATGTTCCCAAGTTATTGGTGGCGGGGTACCAGGCGGGAATTTCGTAGTGTGGAGGGGAATGATTTAAAAATTTCCGAACTTTTGTTCGATAGGTTCATGAAATCTGCCCAAGGGCGGGATGTTGTTTTTCTTATCCAAGGGGTCGCAGGGGAAGGGATCGATCAAGAGCAACAGGAGGACATTACGCCCCTGATAGAGTATGTAAAATATAATTATCCCAAAGTGCAGGTCATCAATTTAGTCCCGCAGTTGGTCCAGCTAAGTAATAAAAATCCCTCTAAATATAAAAGTTTCTTTTTTGGTTATCACATGACCCCCGAGGGCAATAAATTCGTGGCCCAATCATTGGCCCAGGACATAATAAAATTCCGGGGGCTTTCAATGCGGACGCCGGGCAAGACGGGTCAATAGTGCAGGGGGCAATAGCCACCTCAAGACCGCCTCAGGAGAGTTCAGTTGATCAAGGCTTAAGCAGCAAAGCCCGCCTTTTTTGAGATCGATATTGAGGGGCCTGGCGCTTTTTAATAAAGAAGAGATGTTTTCCGATAAATGCGGCTCATGCCCGACGCATAGAACATGGCCGGTTTTGGGGAAATGGGCTTGAATTTCCCGCAGTAGGTCTTCGACAGAAGCGGGGGGCAGCAAATTGTTCGTCAGGTATATGTCTTTGGTTTTTATGTTGTAGACATTGGCCACTTCCTCTGCCGTTTGTTTGGCCCGCAGGTAGGGGCTGCTGAGGATAACATCAAATCCCAGTCCTAAGTCCTTCATCCCTTGAGCTTCCCGGCACATTTTTTTTTGGCCTTCCGGCGTCAAAGGCCGCAAACTGTCGTCTTTGTATTTTGGGTCATCACGGTCAGCCGCGATCCCATGTCTTAGAAAATAAAGTTCCATAGGCAAATCCTCCTGAATCTATTATAATAAGAAATTATAACTTTTAGTACAGGGATGATTAAGTAAAAGGGAGCTTATATATGCGTTTTGTGTGGATTTTGGTATTGGTTTTTAGCTTTTCCGGTTGCGCTACGGTCTATAATCCCATGCAGGTGGCCAGCCAACAGGAGTTTTTATTAAACGACAGCGGTTTTAAGGCCGTACAGAACGGCATGACCCTTGATCAGGTGCACCAAGCCATGGGTACGGCACTGGTCATCGGTTATGAATTACAAGGTCCTGATTACAAGCCGTTGACCATTCCCAACCCCTATAAGACAGAGACAGTCAAGGGCACGGATTATGTCATCGAGTATTATATCGAATCCATACGCCAACCGGATGGGATCATCCATGACAATCAATTGATGCCCCTGGTTTTTAAGAACGGCACGCTCGTTGGCCGCGGCTGGTCCATGGCTAATTCCATTAAAGCCAAGTGATCGGGCTCAAAGAACCATTCTATGTTTCGTTAAAGCCGTTTCTGAACCACGGCCTTCTGGACCGTCCGACGGACTGGACTTCGGTCTTCTCTAATTGTAATCCTTTGGAGGTCGAGATCGGCTCCGGCAACGGCGAATACCTGGCGGCCCTTAGCCTTCAGAACCCCAAGGCCAACTTTATCGGTCTTGAAGTCTACTGTGAGCGCATCCATAGGACTTTGCGGAAACTAAGCCGGACAGGCCTGGATAATGTCAGGGTATTGAGATTGGATGCCAGGGCAGCTTTTGAGCGCTACTTGGCTCCTCAGACCGTACGCCGGGTTTATTGCCTCTATCCGCCGCCGTGGCCTAAAAAATCGGATGCCAAGCACCGGCTTTTTACGCCGGATTTTTTAAGGCTCATCAACAGCCGCCTGGTGAATGACGGTGTTCTAAAAATAGTCACTGACCATCGTCCGTATATCGATTGGATCGATGAAAATCTGCCTGGTACGGGATTTTCCGTTGAGCTTAAGAACATCCCTGCCAATTATGGCACCAAGTTCGAGAAGAAATGGGTGGCAGAGGGCAAGCAGGAATTTTATGAATTGCTTTTGACCAAGAACGAGCATGTGGCCAGGGGCATAAAGGAGGATGCAGCATTGCAAAGCTATACGCTGGAGAATTTTGATCCTGACCATTTCGCGTTTAAAGATTATTCCCACGACGGATTGGCGGTGTCTTTAAAGGAGATCTTGTACGATGTTAAGAAACAGGTGGCCCTGGTGCATGTGATTGCCTGTGACGGCCCGATGAGCCAGAATGTGCGCATCGTGATCGCCCGTTCCCCCAAGGGCTGGCGCATCAATTTGGCTGAAGGGGGCATGTTGATGCCCACCCAGGCCGTACAGCAGGCCCTGGAATGCACCTACCAGGCAGCCCAAAATTCCGTCGGTTAATAGAAATAAAGGTGACAAAAATAAAGGTGACAGGTACATTTTTTTACTAAAATTATTAGAAAAATGTACCTGTCACCTTTATTTCTTTATTTTGTTGAATTTTATTGAATCCCCCGGGTTCATCAAGTATATTGCCTCCATTATGGGATTTCGCATCCGAATTGTCCTTATTGCTATCTTGATAGCGGTATTGGTGTTCCCCGATTTTACCTTGGCGCGCCTGTCCTACAGGCATCCGGGAGAATATCGTTTGACGGCCAATACCGCTTTGCTGTGGGACCCTGCCACCAGGGAACGTTATTTTGACCGCGGCGCTGACCGGGAGGTCTTTCCAGCTTCGACGACAAAGATATTGACGGCGATCCTGGTGCTGGAGAACCTTCCCCTGGATAAATACGTGACCGTGAGCGTCCACGCCACTCAGGTGCCACAGACCAAATTGGGCCTAAGGCCCGGGCAGTCTTTCCGCGTGCGGGATTTGCTTTACGGTTTGATCCTCAGGTCCGCCAATGACGCGGCCGTGGTATTGGCTGAGGCCGTGGCCGGCTCAGAGGGAAAATTCGTAGACATGATGAACGTTCGGGCCAGGCAAATAGGGGCCATGCATACCCATTTTGCCAATCCTCATGGGCTTCCTTCAGCTGGCCCCCAATTTACCACAGCTTCGGACATGGCATTGCTCTTTGCCCAGGCCCTTAAGAGTGATTTTTTCCGCCAAGCGATCACGCTGAAATATCTCACCATTTCTTCCGGGGCAGGGCAGCGTTATTTTTTAAAATCGCATAATCGGTCCTTATTTTTAAATTGGAAGCGTCATGTTTTCGGAAAAACCGGATATACTATAGAAGCGCAGTCCTGTTTTGTGGGGTATATTCCAAGGGTCAACGGCATATTGATCATCGCGGTGTACGGCTGCCGCAAGCGCTGGACGGACATGAAGTATATCATCGAACACTACGGCCGGATCACTCTTTAAAATTTCATTGTTCGGCGTCTCGATTTAAGGTAGGATATCGTTACTTCACATAATTAAATCACGGAGGATTTTATGGAACAGAAAAACAATGTCGTCGTGGTCCTTTTGATCGTTCTGATCGGCATCATTGCAGGCATAGGCCTCTTGGTGGGCATCGGGAATTCCGTCAGCGTTGCTTTAAGCCCGGTGAATGCCAAGCTTTCGGAGGTCCTGATACGCGAAAAGAACATCGAAGATAAATTAAATAATGGAGGGGGCGGCAATCCTTCCGGTCTTGCCGATATTCAAAAACAATTAGAGCAGATCCAAAATAAGATCAATGCAGCTCAACCGGCCCAGCCCCCAGGCCCTCCGCCGGAAGATATGAACAAGGTTTACAATCTGCCCGTAGGTGTTTCGCCGGTCTTAGGCAAAAAAGATGCGCCCGTGGCCATCACCATCTTTTTTGACTTCCAATGCCCCTTCTGCTCCCGTTTTTATTCAGCGGTAAAAGATGTTATGGCGGCCTATCCCGACAAGGTAAAGGTCGTGGTCAAGAATTTTCCCTTGCCGTTCCATCCTAATGCCCGTCCGGCAG
>CAZFON010000017.1:0-2805 GCA_964520185.1 uncultured Planctomycetales bacterium
GATCTGCTCCACCACGTGATGACCTGCATCCTTGTGCTCATACGGCCCCGGGGTCGCGGAGACATAAATACGTTGTTTCAACATTTTCTCTACTTCATGGAATTTAAGCGGCCTATTGTCCAAACAAGAAGGCAACCTGAAACCATGGGAGACCAGCATTTCCTTTCTGGCCCGGTCCCCTTCGTACATGCCGCCAAGCTGCGGGATGGTGACATGGCTCTCATCAATAAAGGTCACAAAATCCTCAGGGAAATAATCCATCAGGCAAAACGGCTTGCTGCCCGGAGGGCGGCCGGAAAGGATCCTGGAATAATTTTCGATCCCCTTGCACATGCCTATTTCCTTTAACATCTCCATATCATAAAGGGTACGGGAATTCAGACGCTGGGCTTCCACTAATTTACCCTGCGATTCCAGTTGGACAAGGCGGGACTTTAATTCCGCATCGATCTCAAACAAGGCCTTTTCCAATGTCGGCGGCGAGATCAAAAAATGTTTGGCCGGATAAACGAAACTCCTATCCAACAGAGAAATAATTTCCCCCGAGACAGGTTCTATTTGCTTGATCTGTTCTATCTCGTCGCCGAAAAACTCGATCCTCAAGGCATCCTGACGGTAGGCCGGATAAACTTCCACAATGTCCCCGCGCACGCGTATTTTGCCGCGCGTAAATTCATGATCATCGCGCTCGTACTGGATCTCGATCAGCTGGGCCAACACCTCATCGCGGTCGATCTTCTGGCCCTTTTTCAGCTCCACCATGAAATTCTGATAATCAGCGGGAGAACCCAAGTTATAAATACAGGAAACACTGGCCACGATGATCGTGTCCCGCCGGGACATCAAGGACGTGGTGGCGGCCAGGCGCAGGCGGTCCAGACGGTCATTAATGGAAGAGTCCTTCTCGATGTAGATGTCTGTTTGGGGGATATAGGCCTCAGGCTGGTAATAATCGTAATAACTGACAAAATACTCAACCGCATTTTGAGGGAAAAATTCTTTCAATTCGCTGTAAAGCTGGGCCGCAAGGGTTTTGTTATGCGAGATGACCAGGGCCGGACGGTTGATATTATTGATGACATTGGCCATGGTAAAAGTTTTGCCACTGCCCGTGGTCCCTAAAAGGGTCTGGGCCGCCACCCCCTCCTTAAGCCCCCGTGTCAGGGCTTCGATGGCTTTGTTCTGTTCTTCAACAGGCTTGAACGGACTTTTTAGGACAAACTTATCCATGGGAACATTATACTACTTGAGTTCAGCCTCGAGGCTATCCCAAATGGCCTGCACCAGTTTATCGTTGCGTGTTGAGATAAACGGCCGAAGTAGCCACTTCTGGGATTCATAGCGGATCTGCACTTCGCAGGTATTGTTGATGGAATGGATAAGCACATTTAAAAAACTCTTCCGGGCCCGCGCCATGATCAACAGATTCTGGTAACCATTGTTTTCATAGCGCTCGTCGCGCTCATAGATGGAAGGATTGGCCTCGCTGACGGTCCAGCCGCCCTTTTTCAGGACATAGATCAAGGCACCGGCGGCTTTTTCATAACTGGCATAGATCGTCCTGTCATACGGATGGTCGGCCCTGCTGATATAGCCGCTAGGTGACCCCGCGGCACAACCAGCCACCCACAAAAGTAAAAAGGACAGGTACCTAACAGATCTTCCCATGTTTATAAGGACGCAATTTGTTCTTCTCGGACTTCTTGACGATCTCAGCCTGGATGTCTATACCCAATCCCCCGCACAGATCGAATAAACGGATAAAGGTGTCCGCCAATTCTTCACGGAAATTGTCATGGTCCTGATGGCGGTAGCCTTCCATGGCTTCAGCCAATTCCGTGACGATCAGCATCAGGGCCTCGCCGATGTTGCGCTTCTCATCCCAGAACCCTTTTTCCTTGGCAATGCTGTGGCACAGATCGCACCATTCTTTTAGGCTTAATTTTTCATAGTCCATGCGGTCTCCTTTAATTGTGTTTCGATAGAAAATCTTCCATGTCCTGGGCTAACGGTATTTCCACTTTCACCATACTCCTGCCGTCTATGTGCGGCCATTCCAAACACATTGCGTGCAAGGCTGTGCGCCTGAAACGCAAAGCAAAATCCCGCCTGAAAGCATACTTATCTTCCCCGACCAATGGATGCCCGATCTTGGCAAAATGGATGCGGATCTGGTTGGTCCTTCCGGTGACAGGCATCACCTTCACTACGGTAAAGTCCTTATAGTAATCCTTCACCTCATAATGCGTCAAGGCTGATTGTGCCGGCAGATGGCGGGCGAATTTGCGCTGATAAAAATCCTTGATGGGGATGCGGATCCTGCCCTGAGGTTCTTTCAGGTGCCCGTGTACAAAAGCAATATAGGTTTTATGAACTTTCTTTTCTTTAAAAAACTGCATCAACTTTTGCTGGTCATCCTTAGTTTTAGCAAAAAGGATGACGCCCGTGGTGTCGCGGTCAAGCCTATGCGCAGGGTACAGGCAAGACCCTTGTTGTTGGCTGACAATATTGACTAATGTGTGATCTTCGTCCTTATCCGTGGGGATCACCAAAAGACCTGCTGGTTTATTAAATACCAAGCAATGCTCGTCTTCGTAAAGGACCGGAATTGAGATATTAGGACTTGGGGGCCTCGGGCTTATGTTCATCCAAATGCTCTTGGAGCAAATCCGTTAAATAATTGATCTTACGGATCAAGATGATGGGAAAAACGATGATCCATACCTGAAAAGCCAAAGCCAGGATGGCCTGAAAAGGGGTCACGGACAAGTTAATTGAATTTTCCATTTTTTATATCCACCATAT
>CAZFON010000017.1:2815-12308 GCA_964520185.1 uncultured Planctomycetales bacterium
CTGTCCTTCGGCGCTATATCGCTGAAGAAAATGGCTGTGTCATAACCGTCTTCTTGGCTTGCCTGAACACGCACCACAACGGCCTGGAAGGAGATCTTCTTGGGATGCTCCCCATTGCCTTTGCGCAAAGGAAGCAGTAAGTGGATCTTGAGCTTGGTCATGGGCTCAAGCCGTTGGGATATCCTGAAAAGCGCGCCGTAGGTGCTTAAGTTTATTGTCTCGGTAAGGATGTCACCCTGATCGCTGGTTATCTTGACCGGGATATTGCCTTCGAGACGCGGATGGCGGCGTTTCTCCCGGGTCAAAGGCGGCTTGGGCTCATACGGCATAAGCGTCCTGTCTTAAGCTTGAGGTTGGGACGCTTGTTCGTCGGCTTTTTGGGCAGCGGTCTTGAGTGCAGCCTGGGCTTTCTTAAAGCAGTTGTTATTGCAATAATAGGCGCCGTTGCGATAATAGCGTCTTGCTTTTCTCAAGGGTTTCTTGCACACAGGGCAATTCTTAACTTCTTCAACAACCGGGGCTTGTGCAGCAGCTTCAGCCATAACTTCCACTCCTTCTATTATGTTCCTGTTTTTAAAATTATTTCTGCGACCGGTGCGCAACTATATAGGCACCGACCGCTTTTGTCACTTCCTCGTCCCTGACAAACTTAAGGCCGATCTCATAGCAATCTTCAGCAAAGACCTCGCGTATCCGGACAACCTGGGCCTTGGCCAAAATCACCCTTGGAGATCTCCCCAAACGTAACTGTAATTCAAGGGTTGTCCCTATCGGGACAAAGTCATAGACCTTTAAAGATATCCCTTTGAAACTGATATCACCTGCGAGACTGCCACTCGTATTCAACTCAGGCAGGGTAAATGTCACAGGCTCAGAGAATGAAAAACGCGGCTCTGTACGTTTATCCCCATCCATGATGAGCAACAGTATAGATGGGAAAACTTTACGTGTCAATGGCCATGCGTATGGCTGGCTGTCAGATGCGCCTTGATGCGCCAAGGCACCATGACCTCATCTGCGACCACGATGCCTCCATGGTCAAGCCATTTGTTCCAGATGATCCGGTAATCCTTGCGGTTGAACTTCCATGCACCCGATAAAAACAAAACATTGTCTTTTTTGCCATCCATCTTGAAAGGTGAACAAAAATGCTGGACCCTCCCATGCATCGAAAGAAGACCGCAAGCCTGCCAGCCTAATTTGTCATTTTTTAAATCCCTGCTTTTAAAAGTTATAGAAGGCCAACGGGCGGCATCCAAAACCCGTTTGGATTTAGCGATATTATCGCACCATCTGCAATTCGAAACAATACTGCCTATGGAGATGCTCATGTCTACGGAAAGCATCTTCCGGCGCAGGTCATCGTAAACGATCCTGCCTGAACATCCCTTAAAGACGGCGCGATACGTGCCGATAACGCTGTAAGAGATGGCGCCTTTTATGCTGGAATCAGAGCAGTTAAAAGTATAGGTAGTTGCAGCGTATGTACGATGGGTCAAAAGCAAACACAAGGCCGTCAGCAAGACAATCCGGGATAACTTCATCTTCGTTCCCATAAATTTTTATAAACAATCCCTTTTTTCCTTTAGGGCCAATCATCAAAGACATATTCCGGCTTAAGGAGGCTTTGGCCGTCGGGAGGGATGTCCCATGGAATCATGATAAAGGATATAATGGTGACACACAACAAAAAAGGTCGGGCGCCAACCTTGAGAGATCAGCGCCCGTGGATGCCGTCCCGCCCCATTTCGGAACGGCGAGGGAGATTACGTTTACTTCTTAAGCAGACGGTCTAAATAATGGGATGCGTGATCACGACCGCCTAAACCAAAGGCCAAGCCCAACCCTAGGCTTAAGCCACCTACAAGCATTGTTAACGGGGTGCCTGTTAACAAGAATCCAAAACCGATCTTGTTAATAAAAACACCCAGCACCATCAGGACTACGGCCCACCTTGTAAAAGAGGCCAACATGTCCGGTGCAGGCATGCCTGTATTGGCCGCGATCAAGTGGACAAATACCGCCACGATGTGCGCCAATACCATGCCTACCATCAGGGTGATCACGCCTGCCAATACGCCTGGTACATAGGCCATGACAGGGTCCGTGATAGGACCGATGATGGTAACGCCCGCGTAAGTCAATGCGATCACGAGCGCCGTGATCGTAATGCCCCAAGTAATAACCAGACCAACCATGTCACTCACCGGACGTTTGATCCCACCGACTTCCAGGGTGTGCGTCAGACCGATGTCATGGCTTACTTTATCAACATGGACGCTCTTTAAAACACGAGCAACCAGTTTGCCCGCTTCCCGGGCAGCCAATCCACCGACAACCAAAGCAGCCAACACCCCCAACACCGTTGGGATAAAGCTATACATGATACTGAATACTGCTTTTAAGGGATCCAGAATGAAGTTTAGATAACTCATACGGACCTCCTTTCCGTCCCGCAACGAGGGACTCGCAGCCCACGGGTACGAGGCCCCATAAGGCTGCTATTTTAAGGATAGCATCTATAATAGGCAAAACAAGGCCTTGAGGCCGATTTCGGGAAAACGTTTGCAATAAAAAACCCCGTCGACGATAAGTCTCGGGGGTTTTAAAAAAAGGTGACAGGTACATTTTTCTAATAAATTTCTGTAGAAAAATGTACCTGTCACCTTTTTTTAAATGTACCTGTCACCTTTTTTTATTTTTTGTCGGCTTCGATACTGATGTTAATTAAAATATCATTGGAGACCGCAACGCCACCCTGATCAAGGTTTTTATTCCATTTAATGCCCCAATCCTGGCGGTTGATGGTGACCGAGCCTGTGATGCCAATGGCCTGGTGACCCATTTCGTCCACGGGGCCAGCAATGGTCACAGGAATGGTGATGAAGTTGGTCACGCCCCTCATGGTCAGTTTTCCACTGATGTAACCGGGAGTGAACTTGGTGCTGACAAAGGTGATGGTGGGGAATTGGGCCACATCAAAGAAGTCCGGGCTTTTTAAATGGGCATCGCGCTTGTCGATGCGGGTATTGATACTGGAGGCATCGATGGTCACGTCGGCATTGGAAGAGTCCAGGCCCTTGGGATCATAGGTGATGGTCCCGCTGAACTTATTAAACTCCCCCGGCACATTACTGATCATCATGTGTTTGGCGGTAAAGGTGAACGAAGTGTGATTAGGGTCAATGACATAGGTATCCGCGGCGAAAGCCATCGATGCCGCTGATAAAGCGAATAAGACAATTAGACCTTGGATCTTTTGGCGCATACGAGCCTCCTAAATAGATTTAATTTTTTAAACCAATACCTTTTTTGAACAGCCATAGATTAACCAAAGCCAAAATAATTGTCAAGACCGCTAAAACAATTACACATAGACCAGGGTTAACGTCCGAAAACCCGAAAAATCCATACCTGAAGCCATTGACCATATAGACCAGCGGATTATAAAGGGATATTTTTTGCCAAAGGACAGGCAGGCTGCGCACGGAATAAAAAACACCGCCCAGATAGATCAAGGGAGTCAGGATAAAATTCTGGAAAAAAGCCACCTCATCGAAATTCCGGGCAAACAAACCATTGATCAACGCCGCCAGTGAAAATGTCGCGGAGCTCAAAAGAGTAAACAATATAATGGCCCACCAATGTGTCACGGTTGGATGGGCAAAAAACAGGGAGACCAGGAAAACCAAAAAGCCCACCACCACCCCGCGCATGATACCGCCTAAGACATAGCCCATGATGATGACCCAGTCCGGCGTCGGGGACACCAATATCTCCTCGATATTGCGCTGAAATTTTGCCCCGTAAAAGGATGCAACGACATTGCCATAGGCGTTAGAAATGACCGCCATCATCACCAGGCCAGGGACAATGAATTCCATGTAAGTGATGCCGTTGATGGACCTGACCTGGGAGCCGATGAATTTACCAAAAATGACAAAATACAAAGTCTGGGTGATCAATGGCGGCAAAAGCGTCTGGGTCCAAATGCGGATGATCCTGGTGGACTCTTTGCGCACGATGGTTTTTAAAGCGATGTAATGGTCCCTTTTCATCATTTTCTTCGTAATATATCCAGGAATAATTTTTCCAGGCGATTGCCTTTGGGATGCAGATCAGTGATCACAAAACCGGCCTGGGCCAATTTAAGGATCACTTCATTAAGTTCTTCACGTTCTTGGATCTCAAAATCAAGGGTATGCTCATCAATGATAACGGGCTTAAAAGCCTTCACTCCATCCAAAGAAAGCATTTCTTTGACCGTCACGCGATAGGTGTCCTGCGGGACCGTCATCAAAAGATTTCGCACGCTGTCAAGACGGACGATCTCCCCTTCTTTGATAATGGCACAGTTGTGACACATTTCCTCGACCTCTTCCAGATAATGGGTGGTCAACAGGATAGTGGTCCCTGACGCATTGATCTCCCTTAAATATTCCCACATGCCATGACGGAGCTCTACGTCAACACCCGCTGTCGGTTCATCCAGGACCAGCATGCGAGGATGATGGATAAGACCCCGGGCGATCATCAAGCGACGCTTCATCCCGCCGGAAAGCGTGCGGCTCATCGCTTTACGCTTCTCCCAAAGGCCCACCCGATTAAGGATCTCTTCTGAGTCCCGAAGCGCGGTTTTGTAATCAATACCGAAATATCCCGCTTGATTGACCACGATATCCTGCACCTGTTCGAACATATGAAAATTGAATTCCTGAGGGACGACCCCTATCGATTTTTTGGCCGCTTCAAAATCACCATCGATATTGTGGCCGAAGATCCGCACCTCTCCACCGCTCTTGGTGACCAGGCCGGTCAAGATCCCGATAATGGTGGTTTTGCCGGCACCATTGGCTCCCAGCAACGCAAAGAAATCCCCATCAGGCACGTTCAGATCAACGCCCTTAAGCGCCCTTGTCCCGGTGCGGTAGGTCTTGACCAAATTTTTTATTTCAATAGCGTTCATAGGATCTAGGCCGAATGACAATAACTTCTTCCAATTCTGACAAGTCCACTACCGGATCGACAAGACATTCGACCGTATGGGCATTGGCTGAGGCTTGCACATCGGTGATCTGACCGATCAAGATCCCCTGGGGAAAGGCCGTGCTGAGCCTGGAAGTCACCAGGTTATCGCCGACCTTCAGGTCCGCCTTATCCGTCAAGTACTGAAAGCGCAGAACGCCTTGCAGGGTCCCGGTCAAAAGCCCGTTCTCCCTTGAACGCTGGTCCACGGCAGCAACGGCAAAGCCAGGATCGGAAACAAGGATAACCTTGCTGGTATTTTTCCCCACCTCAAAGACCCTTCCCACCACCCCCAACTGGCTTACGACCGGCTCTCCGACCTCTATGCCTTCGGCGTGCCCTTTATCAATGATCAATGAAGCATTCCAATCGGATGGGTCCCGGCCTATGACCTTGGCCAGGATGGAAGCGTAAATTTGATTATTGCGGAAATTCTGGATCTTTTCATAACGCTCCTGGGAAAGCTCGTTTTCCTTGAGCGCGACCAGCTTGACCTTTAATAATTCGCTTTCCTTTTTATAATGCACATATTCGTCGTACGTTTCCCGATAGAAAAAAAGCTTTTTCAATTCAAAGGCAGGCGCCTGCAACAACGTCACCGGCCTGACAACAGGATCTAAAAGCCCGGCGGCTTTATAATTCTTTGAATGGAAAAAAAGGATCAGGAAGGCGACAACAGGAATGCTAATGTAGACAACTTTTTTAAAATATTTGCGCCACACAGTTCATTTAAAAATCTAACTTGGCCTGCGCGGTAAATCGCCGGCGCATGGCTGGAGGCATATTCAAGGTCGCTCCTGTTCCATTGACCACAGCCGTCAACGGATCATCGGCCACATGCACAGGCAATCCTGTTTCTTCGGCAATACGTTTATCCAAACCCCTAAGCAATGAACCCCCGCCGGCCATGACGATACCACGGTCGATCAAATCTGCCGCCAATTCCGGAGGTGTATGTTCCAATGTCGATTTAGAGGCATCTACAATGGCTTGGACAGGGTCCTGCAAGGCTTCACGTATCTCTACGGAAGTCACATTGATCGTCTTAGGCAAGCCTGCGATCAGATCGCGGCCGCGGACATCCATATTCAATTCTTCTTCCAGGGGATAAGCAGAACCCAGACGGATCTTGATCTCTTCCGCGGTGCGCTCACCTATCATCAAATTATAAGTTTTACGTAAATATTCAATGATGGCCATGTCCATCTCATCGCCGGCAATGCGGATGGATTTGGCATACACCAGCCCGCCCAGCGAAATAACTGCAAATTCAGTGGTCCCGCCGCCGATATCAATGATCATGTTACCTGCAGGTTCATGCACCGGCAAGCCCACCCCAATGGCCGCAGCCTTCGGCTCTTCGATCAAGATCACGTTACGCGCCCCGGCATGCTCGGCAGAATCGATCACCGCCCGTTTTTCAACCTGGGTGATACCGGAAGGAATGGCAATGACAATGGTCGGACGAAAAGAAAAACGATTAGGCTGGACCTTCTTTATAAAATATTTAAGCATGGCCTCGGTAACTTCGAAATCCGAAATGACACCGTCCTTCATGGGACGGATGGCCACAATGCTACCCGGTGTGCGCCCTAACATACGCTTGGCTTCTTCACCGACAGCCAAAACATGATTAGTGGCTTTATCAATAGCAACGACCGAAGGCTCGCAAAGCACCACCCCTTCACCTTTGACATAGACCAGGGTGGTTGCCGTGCCTAAGTCAATACCTATATCCTTGGAAAAAACCCCAAGCAGTTGGTCGTATAGACCTTTGAAAATCCTCTTGATTTGATTTAGCATCCGAACATCTTAACTAAAAGCCATCAGGCTGTCAAATAGTTTATAAGGCCATCCTGCACAAGCTTTTATGAAAACGCTTTCCTTAAAATGTTCCTTTTGCGCCTAAAACCTTTAAGGGGTTTAACTTAAGAGAAACCTCCCCTTTCTATAATTATTTTAATATTCCTTAAAAGTTCAGCCCCCTACCCGGTAAAATATGTTAGGGTTATAGAAAGAGATATACGCCTGAGAATGATTTCTTATTTTTCCTGGAGGCCAGAATATGTTTAAAAAACCTTTCGCTCTCTTGACCATCGCCCTTTTAGCCTTTGTTCTAGGCTCTCCCCAAAATTCTTTCGGACAATCTCCGGATGATCAATATCAAAATACAGGCGGTATTCTTCCTAACGCCAAGCAAGAGGCAAAATTTCATGCAACTCATTCTCATATTACAGCAGTACACACAAACCCTTTGGGTTTATACCGTGTGAACAGGGAACGGGCTAAAAAACGCCTTCCTTTAATTGATCATACTAAGGCTCTCCCCTTTGGCAACGAAATTGAAACTCAACAAAGCAATAATAATCAACCTCCGGGTGGCCCGTCTCCCTTGCCTGGAAGCGTAGATAATGCCACCGATGTCATCACAAGCCCGTATTTCCCTCCCATCGGGAACCAGACCACCCATCTTGATTGTCAATCCTGGGCGGTCATTTATTATCAGCTCACCTATATGAATGCGATGAGCAAGGGATGGACTGTAAGTAACGGGGACACAACCAAGATCTTTTCCCCACGATGGGTCTATAGTATAATAAACGGAGGTGTCGATGAAGGGGCTTGGGAAGGCCAGGTTTACCCTGTTATTGAAATGAATGGTTCCGCCACCCTGTCTGATTTTTCCTCCAATACCGCAGATAATCATTTGGCCTGGGATCTCAATCCCGATCATTGGCAGCATGCCCTTTCAGTGCGCACGAATCCTGTGGCCATAGTGGCGGCATGCCCCACCTGTACTGCTCCCACACAGGTCACGACAGCAGAAGTTGCGTCATGGATCACTAACATGAAAGGATTGTTGAATAATGGTTATATCCTGACGTTCCAAAATTATATACACCAATGGCTATATACAACTGTAACCGGCGCTTCGGATAATCCAAGTTTAATAGGTCAGAATGTGGCTTATGCGCAAAGCGCAACGACCTATGACGCGGGCCATGTCATGACCATTGTGGGTTATGATGATACTCTTACTTTCAGTGTTTCAGGACACACCTTTACGGGAGCTTTTAAGATAGCTAATCAATGGGGGACCGGGTATGAGAACAGCGGATACGTGTGGCTAGCCTACGATGCGCTTTATACGACGAGCCAGGCATGTCCGAGTTGTTTTACAGCAGGCAAATACGATTCTAATAGCTTGCCGACAACTGGCCGGACACAGGCGATCTGGAACACAGAAGCCTACGAAGTTACTGTAAAACCAAACTATACGCCCAGATTAATAGCAAAATTTACGGTCAATCAAACCCAGAGAGGTCAGTTACAAATGTTTTTGGGCACATCGGCAACAACAGCCTCTACCCCTACGACGACAAATTTGAACATTCCGGCAGGACCGTATCCCAGCGCCCTGGACCAGGATGGCGGAGCTTTATCATTTAACGGTTCTTCCAGCTGTGCCGCAACAAAATCCGGACAGGACCCGACTGCCTGCAACACCCCTGTCACTCAAACGGCTTGTAATGCTTTAGCCGTCGCGGACGGCTGTTATTGGATACCGGCTTATAATGGTGTGGCGGCAACATGTTGGGGAGCTTGCAGCAGGGTCGGGTCGTCGGTTTGCAGCACTCAGGTCCCGGCGGGCTGTTCTTATACTGGAAATTCCGCCTGTTGGGGGACCGCTGTTTCTTGCAGTAACTTGAATTCAACAGCTTGCAGTTCCCAAGCGGGTTGTTCGCTGGTCAACGGAGCATGTACGGGATCAGCGAGCGCCTGCACTACATTAAGCTCAACGGCTTGTACTACCCAGGCAGGCTGTCAATCGACAGGTTCAGGTACATTTGTCCTAGATTTTACAGATTTTCTGCCTTGTGCGGGGACCGCATCCGCCTGCGGGACCATCGTGAACGCATCGGCCTGCGCATCTCAAGCAGGCTGTTCTTGGGGTAGCGGAGTATGTACGGGAACAGCGACGGCCTGCAGTACATTGACTCCCCTGGCCTGCAGTTCTCAAGCGGGCTGTCAATCAGGGGGTTCCGGTGCTTTAAAGTTTTATTTAGGAATGACCGATCATAAAGGGGTTTGTTCAGGATTTGGTTGGAACTATTTGGGTGATATATTAAATACGCCATCGGCTTGTACCACAGCCGCCGGTTATTGGCAGGTAGGGAATTCATCGACAATATCGTCTTATAAATTGATCGACCTAACCACCAATACAACGACCCAAGCTACGGGGCTTCCTGTCAGTGCAAGCGGAAGCACTGTATATTCACCGATAACTTATACTTTTCTCGGGCATGTTCCGCCGGTGGCTTATGCGACAGCAACACCGGCGTCGGGCGCATATCCTCTAACCGTTTCCTTTGATGCTTCAGGCTCAAAGGCTGCCTCCGGCTCCACTATCTCATCTTATCCCTGGAATTTTGGGGATGGGAATACGGTCAGCTCTTCCTCAGCA
>CAZFON010000018.1:0-12293 GCA_964520185.1 uncultured Planctomycetales bacterium
ACATCCAGCCAGCTCATTAAATGCTTGCGGAATTCTTCACGGCGTTGCCTCAAAGCCAGTACAAATGCATTGCCGTCACCGGGATTTTCTTTAAGGGTCAAGGGATTAAAAATATGGGACCCGGTGTTAATGACACGTGGCACACTAAAAGTGAAATAATCCCTTAATTCCGGTCCGGTAAATTGTCTCTCAAGGGCCACATCGATAATGACACCAATGGCTTCCTGAATGAGGGAACAGGCCTTCTCCTCTGTATTCCCGTTCTTTTTCTCAATCGGCTTTCTGGTAACATAGCTAAGGAAAGGAAAGGCGAATTTCTTAAATCTGGCATTAAAGATCTTCATCTGCCCTGGCGCCCTGAATTTGAAATACAACCGTGTATCAGTAAATATCTCGTGTATGTTTTTTAAAACAATTGTCTTTCTAAGTAATTTGGCCAGATTTTTGTCCGCCCATAACATTCGTCCCTTGAAAATATCCAATACGCCCACCGGGTACAGGCCTCTATACGACCGCCACTGGTTCAGGTTCTCCCAATCCATGCGCCGGAGGCTGTTGGCGACCGTGGGCCTGGCAACACCACTGCACCTTGATATCTGTTCCAAGGTGGCCCAGCCACCTAATTTTTCCAAGGCGATCAAAACCAGATCATCCACCTGTTTGGAACGGGAATACGCTACTTGCGGCCGTGGGAATAGAAATGCCGGTTTTCCCTGCAAGGCCCTGTTATGGTTGACAACCTGCCAATCAACATTGTGAATATTATTGGTCACGGCAACGCAACGGTTTTGTAGAGGGGGGAGCGATTTTCTTTTAAGCCCCTTGGCCTTGTCTTGTAATTCCTGCACCTTGGCAATTTCTTCCCTGCTTGCCCTTCCATCGGATGCTTCTAAGGTCTCCAAAAGACGTCTTTGGGCACGGAGGGTATTGCCGGGCAGGATCTGTAATAGCAAGCGGCCCGCTTTTTCTTGGCGCTCATTCATTGATCTTAAAGTCTCTCTCCAATCAGCCGTCTGGAACACTTCACGTCCACCAAAACTCTTGCCCTTAAAACCTACCGCTCGCGCCACTTCTTCGATGGAGGCGCGCCCTTCATGTGCCTCCAAAAATGCCACTATCCTCTGTAGGCGAACCTCCGGATCATCCTTCCTGACGATGCCCAATTCCTCATAGGAAAGATCTCTATAATGAATTCCGCTATAAATTTGGTGGGCCCTCTTCCATTGGCCATTTGAAAATGCGACCAATTCATCAACATTAGGCCGACGTTGATGGGCTGCGTAAAAAGCGTCTGATAATTGCTTAATTTGTGTGGAGAAATTTTCTTTTGTCATGGCAGGGGTAAGGCGGTCCGCTGCACCCAATAAAACCGGTTTACCCATCTGTGCCGCATAGGCGATAATTCCCTCCAGGCCCATCGGCTGCTCGACTTGGAAAGGAATATCGCTGCACAAGAGAACATGCGCCTTGATGACCTCATCATCTTCTTTGTAAATCACAAATTGCCAGCCTTCGAAGGCTTGCCTGACCTTTGCATCGTTGGCAATGCCCTCCTGCCATCGGTTCAGGTAAATCCAAACCCCTTCCTCATCCTCGACAAATGCGTCTGCCGGCAGACCCCTGAGTATCCTGTCAGTTTCTTCAAAAATATTGTCTTCTTTGGATCTTTTCACCACACAATTTTCTGCAGGCACGATAACGCCCGGGACCTGCCCATTCGACGGACTACTGACATCCCTCGCAGCGGAGATCCCCAGAGCATTGCCGCCATCGGGAAAAAGAATAGGGTACAAGCTAAAAAGTTCATTATCCTTAATGTCTTTTAAATGATCCATTAATGCATGATGATAAAGTCCACCGTCCACAGCTTCGTCCATACCTGCCTTGAGCATGGCATCACGTAGTATTAACGTCTCAACCTTGAGGGGAATTCTCTGGCCTTCGACAATAATCTCCGCCCCTGTTTTGATATCCGCCGACAACTGGGCAATCATTTCCGTCATCTGTATATTAGGATCAAGCCCGCAAAGTTTAAGGTAACGCTCTTGCCATGCGCTTCTCTCTAGTAGTGTCCACTGTGTGTAAGAACTCTTAAACCTTTCCAGACTGTCGCGTGGGAATAAACTCAGGGCCATCCAATCATTGACAACCTCCCGTACCAGAAAGGCGGGAGTTTGGGCTTCAGCCGGCCTTAACCTGCCATCTAGAATTCTAAGGGTATTTCTAAGCAAGGCCTGATGGCCCTCAACAAGTTCTGCCTGCATTAAGATCAAATTATCCCATGCCATACTGTGAGGAACCCCTATGATGGATAAAAACTCCTCTTGTGTCGTCTCTAATTCTTTAACGATCACGCTTAATTCTTGATGGGTAATGACAATAGCCGCTGCTGAATGTTCCTGAAGCATGGCCATCGCCTCTGCGGGGAATTCTGCCCCGTTGATAATGGCCTTGTAATATTCCCTCCTGATCTCCGGCATGGTGGTGCTGTTATGTAAAAGCAGGGCATACGCTACTTCCCCTATCCAGGGCATCAGGACAGCCACTCGTTCTTTTCTTAAGATTTCTACCATGTCTGTAACAGGCGCCAGTCCTTCAATGATGCTAAAAGCCTTGCTCTGCCTTTGGAAAATGCGCAGGTTATTGGTAAGCCAGCGATCATCCTCGTCGCTAATAGGCATGGTAGCCGCCCTAACGCGCGAGACCCTTTCAATGCCTTCCAATAAACCTTGAACAGGCCCGTAAACAAACAACGACACCTCGTCCCCTGCTGCATACGGGCATATCATGCGGATGAACCTTTCAGCTTCTTTTAATTCCAGAAGCCTTTTATGTTCATCCATGGTCTGGCTGGAATCCCTTGATTTGCTTTGAAGAATGGATATCTCAACGGCATACAGCTTCATGAAGGTCCTCAAAAAGCCGGCTATGCCAAGGTCCGTCTTGGCCAGATCGACATTGCCATTACCGTTTTGATGTTCTTTGATCTCTTTAAGCATCATCGCTTTCAGGCATTCCCTAAACACGATTCGCTGCTCAGGGTTGGAAAGATCAACAATGCGGCTGAACAAATATAAGATCGTATAACGCGCGCTACGCACGGAATGTTCCCGTTCAAAAACCTTATTTTTCCTTAATTTCTTGAATTGTTCTTCCGCCTCCTCAAGGCCCCTGGGTTTCCCAAATATTTCAAGGAACCAGGGAAGATACTTCGGGGGCTCCTTGGTCGCGTAAAGCGCAGCCAACTTATCGGCAGCCTCCTTACGCTTCGGCCTAAAACATGAGGACAACGACTTGATCCTTTCCAGCAATGGGATGGAGTCCGTCTTTTCTACTGTCGGTAGTCTGCCGGTGGTCGTTCTTCCCCGACGGGACATCTTGACTGGAGCATCGGGAATCCCTAAGGCCTCCTGGATCTCCACAAACGCATATTCCAATGTAGCGGTATCAGCAAACCTGTTGTTGGAAGGCATGGCCCCTTCAGGTTCCTGGGTGGGATCCTCGAAACCGATCGATTCCACTGCGCGGGCAATCAGGACCGCAAAGGCTTTCCAGGCATCCGGAAGGTTTTGAAGGATTTCTTCAGCATTGGGAGTACGTTTATTTCTCTTAAAGAAGTCCCTGAAAGACATCAACTCCCCGTTAACATTGATCAAACTGGATCCAGTGGCTGTTTCAAAGAGAATGATCCCCAAGGTGTAAACATGGTTAACTGGAGAATACGGATAATAGTAAAAATGCAGGTCAAAATAATTGGCCGTGCCTTCTATGGACGTTGTATAGGGATGATTAATGGGCCGGTTTGACCCCTGATCGATCAATACTATATCCGGTGATAAAAATTCCTGGCCGTATTCGACAAAAATGTTGCTTGGCTTCAGGTCTTCCCTGACCCAGCCGATCGATTCGTCCATTTTGAGCGCCCGCAACAGTTCGCGATAGACCGGCAGCGCCCTCTTGGGGTCACGGTTGGCCTCGTCAGCGATCCACTGGTCCAAGGTTTGTCCGGGGATATGTTCCATGGCAAACCAAACAAAAGGTAATTCATTGCCCAATCGCGGTTTATCGATAAGCCACGGCAGGTATTCCCGGCAAGCCATTCTCTTACCGGCGTCAATATAATACGCAAGTTCCCAAAGGTAAGCATTTTCCGAAAGGGGTTTGGCTCCGGTATTTTCGATGGCCATCAACTCCTGTTTGGGAACATCCGGTTTTTTGACGAATTTCAGGATGATATTCTTATTCTGATCAGTGGCCAAAAAGACCGCACTTAACCAAGTGCGATAGATCATTTTCTTGATGGTATACCCGCAAAACACATCCTTGGCCCGTGGTAAATGTCTCAATAACTCCAGAGAATCCTCGTACATCGACTCTTCGGGACGGATATTGAGAATACTTGCTTCCTCAAGCTCCTGCCTATACTGTCTCAAGCGGTCTGTCATTTCATCACGTGAACCCTCCACAATAAAACGGTCGATGAAATAATGGACCTTCCAGTCTTCAAAGATCCCCCCTGCGTGAAGGATGTCTTCAGCCATGTTAACGCAAGCCAGATAACGCGGGAGTTGCGTTATTTCCCAGGAAATGTAGATAGGATGAGCCGGATCGCCCTGCGGGACATAGAGCAAAGGAGTGTCTTCCTCAAAATGCCGGAAACGTAAAATGATTTCATTTTCTAGCGGGAGTTTAGTTTCACCGTATTTCTTACTAACGTATCTTGCTATCCTTGCCGCGTACGGAATTATTCCTGAAGACAAAAATTCTTGAGCAACCCTCCTGCCTTCTGGCGTGGCTTGTCCATCTTGAGGCCCTTCTATATTAAACTCATAACCCTTCTTGCCTTTCAAGAACACGCGAACATTGATCTTGCCTAAATTCCTGAATTTTTCACGCTGAGCTTCATCCTGACGGTTAACCTTCAAACGGGACCCACTGATCTCTTCAAAGTCACCGGCCATCATCGCAGGGGCGGCGCCGAAAATATGCCCATTTGCGTTAATAATACGTCTCAAATAAGGATTGAGTTTAAATATGAAGGTCTTTTGGGCCTTAAGGTAGTCCCCATACTGGGCTTCATGCCAAATCAGGTTATTAAGCCGGTGCAAAGCGATACGATCATCCAGATTAAGACGGTATTTGTCCATCAAATCCATCAAAAGAATGATATGAGGATCGTAGTGGTGGGCCGCTAGAACTTCTTCTTTACTGTACACCCCTTTGACATAGTTCGTCTCTTCTGTGACCGGAACCTCCATAACGGCAAACTGATAGCGCTCATAACGACTATTGAGCGAATAATAATGCTCCAACGCCATCGGTTGCATAGCAGGTGTGCTTCCCATCGGCGGCCGATGGTCCCCTGTCAGCCCTTGCGTGGAAGTCCTCCATTTGCGCTGGCCAGGCATATTGCCTAAAACGACCGGGGCTTTACCTTTCAAGTACGGCTTATCAATGGCTGCTTCGTTAAAAGCTAAATGCACTGCAATGGCCTTGCCTAAGCCTGAATGAATAGCCAAATCTGTGCGCCCGGGATAATGCTCCTGACTTAATTGATAGCCTTGATAATACGCAGCATTTGTTTGGGTTGCGAGGTTCCATAACTTATGGATTATTTTGAAGGGATGCGGGGTAAAAAGGATAAAGGTCCAACGCCACTCAGCGATAACTTCGTCATAAATCAAGACTCTCCAGTGTTTAAATAAAAACCATATCCGGCTGCGACGACTGCCGTCTTCTCTAATAAGCGCTGCTTCTTCACGAATAACGGCCTTCTTTATCAATGCTTTGGCCACGGCACCTTGATGATGCCGTCCGCTGTTTAAAAGTCCCTCAATGCGGCCGCTATCTTTATCATAAATCAAGCCCAAGGCCTTACTTGAATCTGTCGAGGCGGTATTTTTGCCGGATTCCTCAGGAAGCGAGTTATTAGCCTGCAAGCGGTCATCTTCCATCTTACGCACAAAGTCTCTTAATTTTGCGGCATCTGCCTCATTGACCCCGCCGGCATTCGGCGAAAGAGGAAATTTGATCGAATCCGAAAGAGTCAAGAATTTACGGATCATATCCGCCGTTCTTGTTGTGACAAATGCAAAGGCTTTAGAAGAATTTTTACGGCTGGAAGCTATCACTGTCGCAGCAACCATGCCAAGACCGGCGGTCAACTGTACCCAATCACCCCTTGTCCCCAACAACATCAAGCCCCATATATAAGCCCACAGAGGGATGGTCGAGCGCATGAACATCCATTGCGACAAAGGAATTTCCGCATAAAGCTTATAGGTGTTAATCCATGCATAAGCAAAAAGCAGGGTCAGCAAGGCCAAAGATGGATTAAATAAGGCCTTAAATATCTCATGCGCATTCACGCCCTCTAACTGTTGGGCCATAAAGGCCAGCCCCAAAAATGAAATTCCAAAGACCAAGCCTGACCTGATGCCGAATTTAAGGATTGTTGTCATCAATACATCATCTTTGCCATTACGGTTGATGATTTCTTTGTGTAAGAGCTGTTGACCAACACCAAAAACCGCATAAAGGATGCTGAAGGTCAGCCCCAACGATAAATTATTACCCATTGCTGTCTGGAACATGGGGCTATAAATGATCAGGCCGCTGATTGAGACTACGGTGATCAATAGCCCTGCCATATCTTTCCAGGTCAGCCGTTCGGAGGCTATCCCTTTATAATAATGTAGGTAGAGTGTTCCTGCTAAAAGCCCCAATACCAGCCCAGTAGCGGAGATAATAGAAAAGACCTGCGGAGGCAAGGGGCTGTTTAACCCGTTGACAAAAAGGAAGGTCATGATGAATTGGCTCAAGAAGGTATTGATCCTGAATAAAAGCTTGTCCGTCTTTGATAAGTCTACCAATCGTTTCTTTTCTGCCTGAGTAAAGCTGCAATAAAATTTCCCTTCGGCCTTTTGTCCGCCGTGTCTGATCTGATAAGCTCTTACCAGCATCATCCAAATGTTAGACCATACGAAATAACAAGGGATGTAGAGAATGGGGTTGACGTTCTGATGCTGTAGAATGATCTTTCCCAAAACAACGCATAAACCGAAAGTGACGATGACTTTAAAACCCTGAAGGCGCAGATACCCTTGAGATCGCTTCTTCATTTGGTTGATCTCCCATTCCACATTATGTCGGCGATGGAGTTCTTTGGCTTGCTCAAAAGACAACTTTTTAGTATCTTGCGCCAATTTTTCTATGACGGGATCACAACCATGCAAAAGAGAGAACAGCCACACTGGAAATCCATGTTTTAACGCCCAAGTTTCCAACGATGGCGCAATATCGAATAAAATCGTATCAGCCCAACGCCGAGTAAAATCAAATTTACTAAACAGCCAATAAAGCTCTGCGAATGGTGGCAGCATGGCGGGCGTTGCGTCAGAACTTTTCCAATGTTGGGAATCGGCAACAGCCCTGGCTAAATACACTCCCGTGCAAGACGGATCACCATATTTATCTGATTGATCCTGTTGCAACAATGAACCAATAGATACAAAATCGTATCCTTGAGCTTTCCATGGGGTTTCTGTAACTAATGCGGATGGTCTGACATGATCAGGAATTTGTGCCGTCAATGCCGCCTTATTGATAATGACTGTACCAACTCCTACATTTTCAAATATCCCGTTCCAATCGCCTTTCTCATCAATTTCTTTTTGAATAAAGGTTATTTTTCTAAGACGTACGGGCATTTGGGGGCCCAGAGACCAATTGAATGTAAGGACCGCCTTACCTTCAGATTCTACGATATTGACATCCTGCGCCCCCAATGCCTGTAATTCCCAAAGCAATGGATCTTTGATCCCTCCGATGGCCTCTAAAACGAAATAATTGGAGAACCCATTCACAGCTTTATTCAATTCATAAAATTCACGCCAATGTTGTGCGTGTCCTATTCCATATCTTGAATGGAAAGGCAATGCATCGTAAAAGATAAAATTATCGGCATCGGTCATCAAGAGTGCGCATGTAACATCCGCTCCCGAATACGCCATGATGACTTCTTTGATTGTTGCAAATCGACGGCGTATGGTAGCCCTAATCGTTGACAGGCCTTTAGCAACAGTGGTTTTCATAAGCCTTGCTTTTACAAGCTTTGTTGCCTCTTCCAGCCCATCCTCTGAGAAATTCCCTTTCATCTCTTCCAGGGCGCATTGCCACCGATCGGTCATTAAACGTCGGGGCATCTCACTAAAGCCTGTTGCCAATAAAATCTCTTGTTTATATTCTTCTAACTGTGTTGAATCAACATCTACGCCTAATGACTGTTGAAAACATTCATTGACTTCACCGGGAACTGCTCGCGGCAATAGTTCTAATTTTTCTACCACACGATTGGAAAGATAGTTTTGTGAGACCATTTCTTTCATTAAAATCATTTGATCTTCATCTCTGATGATGTGCCTCATATCCGTGCCTACCCTGCAAAAATAACAATACAGTGCCCATACCGTTAAATAGTCCCCCTGTTCTGGAGTTAATTCAAACTCTTTAATTCGCAGCAAAAGCGCTTTTATTGCTTCTCTATGATTATTCAAAGCATTGGGTAAATTAAAAACCTCATAGTGGCGTTTGAAAACATCCTGAAATAAAGAATGTAATGCCATCAGTGTACCCACCGATAATCTGCCTCTTACCCTGTCATGATTTACAGCCCTTTGTATGCCTCCTAAAGCCATTTGAAGTGTTTTCTCCTGAAAAAGTGGGCTTCTTTTAATTTCCGGCAAGAATAAAAATACCGCCTGCGCCTGTTCACCTAATTTCCCCTGATTATATAAACGGACAAATCCTATTGACTTTTGAACAAGAGGTGACAAATCTGCCATAGGCACTTTGGGTGCATTGAAAACCAACATCATTGCCACTCGGCCTAAAGGCAGGCGTTCCATGATCTTATGCAACCTTAAATCAAAGATCAGGTCGATCAGCATCGGGGAAAGCCAGATATTAACGATCCATCGCCCATGTTGGGCATGATGCCAGATATAATTATTAAGCCGATGAATGCGGGTACGATCACCCAGCGAAAGCCCTTGCATGGCTTGACGCATGGCCCGAACAATGGGCTGATCTTCTTCCCGATGCCGGCTGATGAACCATTCTAAATAAACCGGCGAATCAACAAACTCCCGCTCTTCCTTGATGGCAGCATCATCGGCAATGCGTTCTTTTACAGCCGGATCGGTTTCCTGCTCATAGGCCCGCCTGTTGGCCTCGGTCATCATTGACGCATCTCCCAGCGGAGGCAGCATGGCCGGTTCCAAGGCGTCCATGACCTTCAAACCAAATAAGGCGCTCTTTTTATCCCCTGGAGTCCCTTGTTTGAGGGCAATCCCATAACGATGGATCGACATTAATTTCAATGCCCTGACGTATCTCTGCCTCTCCAGGAACATGCGTGCCGCAAATGTCCTCTCCCACAGCACCTGTACCGCCTCGATCTTGAGACGATCTTCTGTCTTGCTTTGGGCAGCTCTTTCATTCATCCCATGCCGCTTGAGCCAAAGAACTCCAACTGACATCGAGAAAAATAAATTCAGGACCGTATCTTCCAGGCCCAAGGTATGTTTCAGATAATTTCGATGCCATTGCTCTCTTGCTTCTGAATCCACATGTTTCGAGAAAATGCCGACTTCAGGCAACAAGGCCCCTGCTTTTTTGGTTAACGTCCCCTCATCCCCCATGCGTAACCAGCGGCAAACATCGGCGTGTGTCAAGGGGATACCGGCAAACCACGGATGACTACGACGCATGCGCATAACAGTATGTTTAAGCAATTCACTAAATCCTTCCCCTGTAGGCAAAGCTACCGCCATGCCCAATCGATACAAATCCGCCGGGAACCGGTTGACATCCTTTGCGCCGGAAAGTGCGGCCACTTCTTTTTGTCCCTTGGATTTACTTTCATCGATGGCAGCCACAAGCCTGCCCAAAGTCACTGTTATCCTTCCCAGTTCTTCTGGTTTTCGATTTGCCGCAGGAGGAATATCAACCGTCTGTGACACGATCCGCGATTCCTCATCCCTGATCTGTTCGTCAAGGAGCGTCTGCCAATCGCCTGTTAACTCAGGAAGTTCCTTGCTGGATACAACCACTGGTTCTTGAAAATCAGCTTCGGGTTTCTTTTCAACTAGAGTCGTTCCCTGTGTAATTTCAGGTGATGCTGCCACCTTGGGCGAAGGTTGGGGCGCCGGGACTGACAACTTGATACAATCAACCTGCCCCGATACATTCTTCTGGAACACAGCCATTGGATGGTGGTCAAGGCCTGACTTGGCCTCGTTCAGGGTAACAACATTAAATACTCTTCCCCAAGCCTGGTATTTGACAAAAACCATCACCACTTCCTGGTCCGGTATCCCTGGCAATGCCAAACAAGCTGTTGGGAATCCCGGCTCGCTGACGGAAATGGATTGATCGACCACGGTTATTTTAAAATAATCCCCTTCTTTTAATCGGGCATCTGCTATTTCTTTGTCGGGGCTTGTCATCCAACTATATACAGTCCCTTGTCTAAGCACCCTGCCTGTAAATTTGATCTCAGTCTTGGCCCCAACCGCTGTCTCTCGTGGAGCAATAATCCCTTTAAGGTCTTTTGTCTCCCGGATCAAAATGCCAAGTAATACATCCCGCTTATCCCAGTTATAA
This sequence comes from uncultured Planctomycetales bacterium, assembly GCA_964520185.1. Taxonomy (GTDB): domain Bacteria; phylum Omnitrophota; class Gorgyraeia; order Zapsychrales; family Fredricksoniimonadaceae; genus JABDGZ01. The sequence goes on from CAZFON010000018.1 coordinate 10,666, forward strand.
AAATACTTGATCAGATCAGGAGCAATGAGGCGTTCATGCTTCCGGACTTCATGGATAATGCTTACATACTCATCCAGGGCAGCCAAGGCCTTCTTGACATGTCCTTCTACCGGTTGGTTTAAGCGCAGCTGCAATAAGGCCATTTCCTTATACAACAACACCTTCTGGTGCAGCACCGCAAGCCCTAAGATATAAGCGGCAATGAGTCCTTTCATCAGTTCCCCTGGAATAGCCTGCTTAGAACTCGACGTCACGCGCGCCAGTATCCCATCAAATTCATTTTCTGAATCACCGTACTTGTTCATGGCCCTGGCCAAATCCTGACCGATTTTTTCATTGCCTTCCTCATAAGAACGGTAGGCTGCATTGAATTGGCGGCTTAATGCTTTAAGTTCAGGTACATCAAATGCTACTGAACGGAAGAAATGTTTAATGCCGCCCTCTCCAAGGGCTGGTTCTTTTTTAACCTGTGCCGGTAATGGAGGCGTTAACGGAGGCTCGCTTGGTTTAACAACTTGCGTTTTGACCTCAATCGGTTGGGCTGGCAATGGAGGCGTTAACGGAGGCTCGATTGCTTTTGCCGGCAATGAAGGCGTCACCGGAAGCTCGATTGTTTGGGCCGGCAACGGGGAGGCCTGGGTTTTGACTGGTAACGATTGGAAGAATTTTTCAGCAAAAACCCTGATCTGTTCAAAGAAATCCCATTCCTTGGTTGCTAAAACCGCAAATAATTCATCTTTATCCTTAAACTCTCCGGCTTTCCCTTTTCGTACAAAATATATAAAATCTACGATGGCGCGGTATTTTTTAGATTTCAATTGGGTGTGATATCGCCGAAGTAATTTCTCGGCCTCTTGCTGTTGGGAGTCATTCCCAGGCTTGCTTTCCGCAACCAAAGCCGGCTCCATTTTCTTCGGTGCCGCCGCCTCCGGTAAAGGAGACCTTGCGAACCCTGCTGTTTCCTGCATCTTACAGATCGCCGCAACTACAGCATCATTCGTGCGCACTTGTTCCTTCATCCGGTTTATCTCATCCAAAGTTTCCAGCCAAAGCTCCCTGGCAAAATCCATTTGTTGGGCATTAAGCAATTGAAATACGTGCTTGAATGATTGCCTTAATTCAGGAGTGATCAAGGTATCAATGATCTTTTGCTGCGGCAGCATCAATTGGCCGGCTCTTTTAGACAATAAAATGTTTAAACGTTCGCGATGGAGGCGATTCAAATTCCCTTCTATGTTATGAATGCGGCTGATAAATGGGGAGACGTCCATTGATTCTTTGCATTGCTTCAACATGCTTCTTAGTTCGCGGATATCACTTAGATCCGAAACAAGCCCCAAAGATTCTTCGATCGACCTTAACCCATCTTCATTGCCTTCCATCATCGCCGGTACGCCGGCAAAACGATTGTATATCCAGTGGACCAGGCTGCTGGCCAACCAGGCCTCCGCTCCGGAACCTATGAATGACACGCCGTAGATCAGCCTGGCAACAATTAACACTCCCACAAAAACAAGAGTAAAGGCACTTGCTGCATATTTAAGCTGACGGCGTTCTTGCGGATTGAGCTCTAGGCCGGTGCGCCAATTCTTAGTATGACGGCTGACAAATTTTGTGATGCTTATGCG